>CAYMPR010000021.1:0-17809 GCA_964392385.1 uncultured Christensenellaceae bacterium
GAAGTAGATGAAGAAACAGGTAATTGGGCATTTAAACACAACCCTTTCTCGATGCCACAAGGCGGCCTAAATTCCTTGTTAACACTATCACCTGGTGATGTACTTGCCTATCAATACGATATTGTTTGTAATGGTGTTGAGCTATCAAGTGGAGCGGTCAGAAATCATGAAATTCCAACAATGGAAAAAGCCTTCGAGATTGCAGGTTATTCCAAAGAAGATTTGTCGAGTAAGTTCCCCTCACTATATAATGCTTTCAGGTTTGGTGCTCCTCCTCACGCTGGAATGGCACCAGGGGTTGATAGAATTTTAATGTTACTGGCAGAAGAAAGTAACATCAGAGAAGTAATTGCCTTCCCTATGAACAAAAATGCTCAAGACCTTTTGATGGGTGCTCCAAGTGAAGTAACTGAAAAGCAGCTAAGAGAAGTTCACATTAAGCTTAGACAATAGAGCAATTTAAGATGAATTCCTGCATTTAATTAATCACAAAATGTGCTTTTGTGTAACTAAATTTTTTAATTAGAGGAAAATATATGATTACTGGAGAAGATTTTGACAAAATTGCAGAATATGCATTAATAAATTTTACCGCAAAAGAAAAAGCTGAAATACTAAAGGACATGTCAGAAGTTATTAATTTGGCAAATAAAGTAAAAGAGGCAGAAACCAATATGCCTCCATACAAGGGTCGAATTATTAAAGCTCAAGAATTAAGAGATGATATACCCGAAGATTGCACCCCAGTTGACATTTTACTTCAAAATGCTGGAGGAGGCGAGGATGGCTTTTTCGTTATAAAAAGGAGAGGAAAAAATGAGTAATATTTTACATTATTCCAATCTTTTACAATCTAAAAAAATCTCTTCTCTGGAATTAACAAACCTCTATCTAGATGGCATTAAGAAAGTTAATGATAAGCTTAATTCATATGTAAAAGTTTATGAAGATTTAGCAATCGAACAAGCAAAGCGAGCTGATGAAAAATTAGCGTCTACATCAAATCTGCCTTTAATACATGGCATTCCTATGGCCTTAAAGGACAATTTGGCGGTTGAAGGATTAAATACTACATGCTGCTCAAAAATGCTTGAAAACTTTAAGTCCACCTTCACCGCAACTGCTGTAAATAAACTCTTCGCTTCTGGCGCAATAATGCTTGGAAAGACTAACCTAGACGAGTTTGCGATGGGCTCTTATTGCAACACAGGTATTTATGGCCCATCAAGAAATCCTTATGACCTTCTTAAAAGCCCAGGTGGTAGTTCTGGCGGAAACGCAAGTGCTGTTGCAGGGGGCATCGCACCTTATACTCTTGGAACAGACACAGGTGGCTCAACAAGACAGCCTGCTAGCTATTGTGGGATAGTGGCCTTAAAACCAACATATGGAACGATCTCAAGATACGGGTTATTAACACTAGCATCATCTTTTGACCAAATAGCACCGATGACATCAAGCGTACAAGATTGTGCTATAGTTTATGATTCTATTTCAGGTTACGACACCAATGATATGATGACATTTAAACGCGAATATAAACCTACTTTTAACTCTCTAACAGGTAACATTAAAGGTTTAAAAATTGGAATCTCTAAAGATTTTTTTGAGACATCTTCCAAGGAAACTAATGAAGCAGTAATGAAAGCAGCTGATTTTTATGTCAAAAAGGGTGCCGAATTAGTAGATGTTAAATTGCCTCACATAAAATATTCATTGCCAATCTATTACATTTTAGGCTGTGCCGAGATTTCTTCCAACTTCGGAAGATTTGATGGAATTAGGTTTGGCTATAAAACAGAAGCGAGTTACAAAGACATTGATGAAATGATTGCTAAAACAAGAACAGAAGCCTTAGGAAAAGATATTAAACGCCGAATAATGCTGGGGATATATTTTCTTAGTAAACAAAACTATAAAGAATACTTTTTGAAAGCTTCAATGATGAGAAATGAACTAATCGCAGATTTTACAGAAGCATTTCAAACTTGTGATTTAATATTATCACCAACCTCTCCTACTTCCGCTCTTCCTTTAGATTTTACGCCCGAAACAATTGTCGAAAAATATTATGCTGATTCTTGTGTTGCACCTGCAAATTTATGTGGTTTACCAGCACTAGCACTACCATCTGGGATAGATACAAATGGACTTCCTTTAGGTATGCAATTGATGGGCCCATCATTTTCGGAAGCAACACTATTAAATGTAGGATATGCCTTTGAGCGCGAAGCCGATTTTAAGCTTGTTCCTAAAACGGGGGTACGATATGACATATAATCTCGTTTGTGGTTTTGAAACTCACGTTGAACTATCAACCAAAACAAAAATTTTCTGTTCATGCCCAACAGACTTTGGCGATGAGCCCAATTCTCATGTGTGCCCAAAGTGCATAGCAGAACCTGGCACCCTTCCTATAGTTAACAAACAAACCTTTATTTATGCGATTAAAGCTGGGCTAGGTACAAATTGCAAAATTAATAATGTGGTGCATTTCGATAGGAAAAATTACACATATCCAGATCTTCCAAAAGCATATCAACTAACTCAGTTCACTGAGCCAATTTGCGTAGGAGGACATATTACTCTTGATAGCGGAAAAATCATTAGAATTAACAGGATACATTTAGAAGAAGATGCAGGCAAGCTTATTCATAAAGGCGAATATACATATATTGACTACAATAGAGGAGCAGTGCCACTAATCGAAATTGTTACTGAACCTGATATCAGTTCTGTTGAAGAAGCACGGGAGTATTTAGAGAAACTACAATTGATTCTACGCCACTTAGCAGTTTCCGATTGTAAAATGGAAGAGGGTTCAATGCGCTGTGATGTTAATATTTCAGTGAATAAACCCGGAGAAAAACTAGGAACTCGTTCCGAAATTAAGAATATGAACTCTTTATCCTTCATTGATAAGGCTATATTATACGAATATTCTAGGCATGTAAATGCTCTAACAAATGGGGAGCCACTATTCCAGGAGACAAGGCGTTTTAACGAATCAGACGGATCCACTTCAGCAATGCGAGAAAAAGAAAATGCCCAGGACTATAGATATTATGATGATCCAGATATCCCATCAATACTTGTAGATGAGGCTTTTATAGAGTCTGTCAGAAAAACATTGCCTGAACTCCCCGAAACTATGAAAAATAGATTTCTCGCTATGGGCCTATCTCCTCAAGAGAGTGACTTACTAATTAAATATAAGCAGGTTGCTGATTATTTTTCAAAAGCCGCAATAAATGGTGATCCGAAAATAATTTCCAACTATATTCTTGGAGAAATTTTTAGAGATTTCAAGTCAGAATCCGACAAAGAACTTTTTATAATTCCTATAACAATACCTGATTTAGTTGAACTATCAAAACTACAAAAAAATGGCAAAATTAGTGCCCAATTTGCGAAAAAAGCTATTAATGAAATGTTGAAAACATCTAAATCCTTAGAAAGTATCTTGAATGCATCTGATTTAGCTGGGATTACAGAACAGGAACTTAATGCCATTTGCTTATTAGCTATTAAAGAAAATCCAAATGCTGTAACTGATTATCTAGCAGGAAAGGAAAAAGCAATAAAAGCAATATTAGGTAGCGTAATGAAGTTATCACATGGGAAAGCTAATGCACAAACAGCCGAACAAATAATCATAAAAGCAATAAAAAATGCAAATTAGTATCCTTAACTATGAATTAAGAGGTGAAAAATGACAGATATCCTAAAAATATACGGTAGTTTAGTGTTTAGTGACTCCGTAATGAAAGAAAGACTATCACCAGAGGTTTATTCTGCTTTAAGACATACCATTGAAACTGGTGCAGGATTAAATTTAGATTTAGCCCAGCCTATTGCAAATGCAATGAAGGAGTGGGCAATTGAAAAAGGTGCTACCCACTATACTCATTGGTTCCAACCAATGACTGGAGTCACCGCGGAAAAACATGACAGTTTTATTAAACCATTGAAGGATGGCAAGGTAATTCTTTCTTTTTCTGCAAATGCACTTGTAAAAGGTGAGCCCGATGCTTCAAGTTTACCTTCAGGTGGTTTAAGAGCTACTTTTGAGGCAAGAGGATATACCGCTTGGGATCCTTCATCATATGCATTTATTAAAGATGGGTCTTTGTGTATCCCAACAGCTTTTTGTTCATATGGAGGTGAAACTCTCGATAAAAAATCTCCTCTTTTGCGTTCTATGGAAGCGATTAATCTTCAAGGACTAAGGATATTAAGGCTTTTTGGAAATACTTTTGCAAAAAGAGTCGTTGCTAATTGTGGAGCTGAACAAGAATACTTTTTAATTGATAAAACGATGTTTGAATCAAGGATGGATTTAATCCATTGTGGAAGGACTCTCTTCGGTGCAAAGCCGCCTAAAGGGCAAGAAATGGGTGATCATTACTTTGGCGTTATAAATCAAAGAGTTAGTGCTTTTATGAAAGATTTAGATGAGGAACTTTGGAAACTAGGTGTCCCGGCAAAAACAAAGCACAACGAATCTGCACCAGCTCAACATGAACTTGCGCCAGTATATACAACGGTAAACCTTGCTACGGATCAAAATCAATTAACAATGGAGCTTATGAAGAGTATAGCCGTGAAGCATAATTTGGCCTGTCTGTTGCATGAGAAACCTTTCGAAAAAGTAAACGGTAGTGGGAAACATAATAATTGGTCGCTTGCCACTGATTGTGGTGATAACTTATTAGAGCCAGGGGATACCCCGCATGAAAACGCTCAGTTCTTATTATTTTTACTTGCAGTTATCAAAGCAACGGATGAATTTCAAGATCTACTAAGACTATCTGCTGCTTCCGCTGGAAATGACTTAAGACTTGGAGCACATGAAGCCCCTCCTGCTATCATTTCTATTTCCCTAGGTGAAGAATTAACTAATGTACTTGAGGCGATTGAGACAAATACTTTATACAAGGGTAATGGGAAAAATAAGATTGTATTAGGTGCAACAGTTTTACCGCCTATTCCAAAAGATACATCGGATAGAAATCGCACATCGCCCTTTGCGTTTACTGGTGATAAATTAGAATTTAGATTGCTTGGTGCCCCTTTTTCTATTGCTTGCACTAACTACATCATTAACACTATAGTCGCTAATTCTTTGTCCGATTTTGCAGATGAGTTGGAAAAAAGTAAGGATTTCAATAAAGACCTAACAGCGCTTATAGCTAAAACAGTAAAAGACCATAAAAGAATTATTTTCAACGGCAACAATTATTCCAAAGAATGGGTAGAAGAAGCAAACAAACGAGGCCTTTTAAATTTGAGAACAACGGTTGATTCTTTTGAAAGATTTAATGATGAAAAGAATTTGAAGCTTTTTGAAAAGCATAAAGTATTAACTAGAAGTGAAGTTCTCTCTAGAAGGGATATCCTTTTGGATAATTATACAAAAGTTTTAAACATTGAAGCCTTAACTATGATAGAAATGTCAAAAAAACAAATACTTCCCGCTGTAATGCTTTATGAAAGGAAACTAGTAAAATTAGCTTTAAATAAGAAAAAGCTATCAGACAAGCTGGATTATTCCGTAGAAACAGATATTATTAATGAACTCTCTAGCGGCGCAAAAGCATTATATGATTTAACGAATCGCTTGGAAAGAGAAGTAAGTGTTGAACTTGAACTAAATACACTCGAAAAAGCAAGATACTTCAAGGATACAGTGTTATTAACTATGAAAGAACTAAGAAAAGTAGCTGATTATCTCGAACCACTAATTGCTAAATACTACTGGCCCTTCCCAACATATGCAGATTTATTGTATAGCGTAAAATAAAGTTATTTTCCTAATATTTAAAAACCGTAGACATATTCGCTACGGTTTTTCTTTACTATAAAACATTTTAGTATAAATTATTACCTTATGGCTTTCTAAATTCAATTATTCCTGGCTTTGCATTAATTATCTTCTTTTCTGCTTCAGGATAGTTTTTAATATAATTTTCAATACTCTCAAATCTTCCGATTCTGTCTTTATAATGTCCATCTGAATTTGCTATTAAAATTACATCTGTTTTTAATATTTCTTCAAAAACATCATATGATAGCTCAACGTGTTTAGCGTTCAACTCTATCATTGTGCCATAATCTGCGCAACATTTAGCAACCTCGAGGGCATCAACTTTAGTTAAATGATTAATGTGAGCAATAATAGCAATTGGATATCTTTTCACCATTGAAATATAGACATTAGTATTTCGCTTAATAGTTTGTAATGAAGGTTTCCCTAAAAAAGAGAAATACGAGTTTAAATACAAACCATTAAAAGATTTCCTGTTTTCAGGTTTTGCGGGTGCGTGAAATCCTGCAATTATGTAATCAAGAAAGGGATAGTCTTTGGGTGTTAAATCAATAGTACCATCAATACCAATAATATTTGCCTCTATCGCGTGATAAATTTTAATGGAAGAAAACTCCCCTCTTAGCTCATTTATCCTCATTTTTTGTTCAAGAAAAGTTTCTCTACTAAGTCCCCCTATTTTAGGACTTGCAAATCCGTGATCCGAAATTCCAATAGCTTGGAGTCCTAAATCTCTAGCTGCTTCAAAGTTATCTCTGAGAGTTGTTTTCCCATCACTATATTTAGTGTGTGTATGATAGTCGCCATAAATAAACAAATCAACACCTCTTTCCTTTAATTACTGTGTTTAAGCTATCTAAACTTTTAAGCTAATTTTTATAAAAGATAACCTTAACTATTAAAACTTACTATTACTACTAGGATTATATAATCATAATTAATGCAAATCAATGAATATCAACTCTTTTTAAACCTCAAAATATATTCTCCCTTTTCCATGGATTTTCTAGAAGCTATGTTGACAATGAGTACTCTTAGTGTATAATAAATGATATCTTAAAAGGAGTATTTATGCCTAAATTCGTTGCACACAGAGGACTTAGCTCACTATATTATCAAAATAGCGAAGAAGCATTTTTAGCTGCCGCAAAAAGCAGTTTTTTCTATGGTATAGAAACTGATGTGTGGTTAACCTCCGATTCAGAGTGGGTTTGTTGCCATGATGGCTCTCCTTTTGAAAATAAAGAAATTAAAATTTCTCAAATAACTCTGGAAGAAGCAAAAAAACTACCAATGAACCCTAAAAAATGGGGGAATGCAAGATTAAGAGGATTGTCTTATCTTTGTACAACAAAAAGATATCTAGAAATCAACAAGGAATTTGGCAAAGTAGCTTTTATTGAGCTGAAAATAGTCCCCACTATGGCCGAATTGACTAATTTAGTTGAATTAGTTGAAAGTACCTTAGGTCTTCCAAATGCTGTTTTTATTAGCTTCCACGCTCGCAATTTAGAACGTTTAAAGCGGATGGATCTAGGAATAAGAACTCAAATCCTTACAACTACATGGATACAAAGTAACTACTATCTATCAAAGGGGTATGACATTGACCAAAGTCTTTGGGCTATGACGCCTGGGAGAATTCGTAAGGCAAAAGCCCTCGGAAGAGAGGTAAATGTTTGGACAGTTCGTGATTTAGCGACTGTTAGCAGGTTTTTCATTGCCAAACCCGATTATATTACAACCGATTACGATTATTCAAGATGGATAAAACGTGGACTAAAAAAATCTTCTTCCTCACGCATGAAAGGAAATGAAGAAGCACAAGCTGTAAGCTTTTTTAATCGCGGATATAATTGTGCACAATCAGTAGTAATGGCATTTGCGGAAAATCTTTGGTTTAATAAAAAGCGAGCCGCAGCAATCTCGTTGCCGTTTGGCCATGGAATAGATAAATGCGGAAACGAAGTATGTGGAGCGGTAACTGGTATGTTAATGGTGATTGGCTTATCGCACCCCAATATTACTAAAAAATCGATGTCCGAATTAGTTCAAAAATCACTTGATGAATTCAAGGAAAAAACTGGCGGAATCCGTTGCCATGAGTTTGTCTTAAAAGACCAAAGTAATGAAGGCCCTGCCGAAGCCCATAGAAAAGAAGGCGTATGTGAAAAACTTGTGGAAACAGCTGCATTAATCGCAAAAAAATATTTACCTTAAAAAAGAGCTAGCAGACTCTTTTTTAAATTCTTTAAAATATTTTTTCTTAATCAAAATACTTCTCTTTCTCGTATGTTTTTTATGCTCAAGCTTGATAGAGATTGTCTAATTATATAACGATTTTCTAAAAAATTAATGCCTTCTTTTCACTCGAACTTCATAGGAATTGTCCCATCATCTAATATTTCTCTTTCTATATTCATATCAATAACATTTAGAAAAACATCAGCTACTGCACTTATAATACATTTGAAGACATGGCCTCCGAATGCACTTTCAGTAGTTGTCAAAGTAATATGAATATGTACATTTAATTCTCCTTCCTTTATAGTAACATTTCCTACCATCGAAGAAATTTCTAAATCTTCTCTTGCTATTTTTTTGGTATATGTACGTTTGTCGGCTTTTAGTAGACCTATTTCCGCATAATTAGTTGCCCCAATACCACTTATGGTAGCACACTTAATATTTTCTTTATGACAAACTGATTTTATTGATTCTATAATCTCATCGCCTGAGGTAAGCGCTAATGCTACTATATTGCCTTTTCTAATATATTTCATTATTCCCCCCTTCTATAATACATTTTCAAAAATGTAACTCTTGTAAAATTTATTTGTAAAAACTTCTTATTCTTTATTTTTTTTCCTTATTTCTTCCTCTACGAATTCACCAAAAGTTAAGCTTTTTTCTTTTTCTGCTTCTTCAGAATCATTCTCTAAATAATTAGTATCGAGATAAAGAAAGCCTTTTTCAACTTTTTCTTCAAGCTGTAGTCCTTGGTCTTTTTCTATTTTACCATCTTCTATATCTCTGCGTATTGCTAATATCTGCATTATTTGGTTATGCCTTTTCTCCGACAAGTTCCAAAAAACATAAGGTATTGCATAAAGTAATGAACTAATTACCCCGAGTAAACTTGTCCAGCGGATAATAGGAGATGTTACATTGTGTATATCATAAAGTACCCTAGTATCATTTATGTATCCGAATTGACGATAAATAAAGGGAACTATATATGCAACTGCTATTCCGACTGAAGTTAGAATCATAGAAGAAAACTGTGTAATAAACCCCTCTAGTCTATCGCCAGTTTTATATTGCTGATAATCATTAATTTGTGCCATCAATGCAGGACTAATAACGATGTTTACACCATTTACAAAAGTAATAATTAGAGACATAGCATATACTAAATATGGCTCTTGAGGGAAAATGACTATTGGAATAGTAAAGATACTTGCTAATACACCACTTAAAATCGAAATCTTCTTTTTCCCGAATTTCTTTATTAACATCGGTGCAAGGAGCATCCCTGGAACATTCGCAGTACCCATAATAGTTATTAATATGGTTTGGCTCCATTCTGTTTTTATATAATATGTAGCAAGCCAAGCAGTGTAGCCAGTCGCTATTAAGCGAAAAACTCCAAGTGCTCCAGATAACGTTATAATCCAAAAGAATTTGTTGTGGGCGATATGTTTTACGCCATCAAAAAACTTTACTTTTAAGGCTACATTTTTTTTAATTACCATTCTTTCTTTCGTACCAAGAGCCGTATAAAGTCCTAGAGCAAAACAAATTAATGCAAAAATAGGAATTATCCACTTTAATGCTTCTATTGTATTAATTCCCATTACAAGTATTTCCCCGCTTTGCTGATCTTTTATTGAAAAAGCATAGTTAGCAATTAACGGGAAAAGCATATGCACTAAGGAAGGTCCAAGGGAATATACGAAAGAGCCAAAAGACATTAGTTGCGTTCTTTCTTCAGGACTTGGCGAAATTACTTGTACTAGCGTATTAAAGGATAGAGAATATATAGAAATAAAAAACTGAAGAACATTGTACAAAATAATAAACGAAATAAACATACCTAAGTAATTACTCTGCAGTGCTGCTGGTATAAAGACCGTTCCTACAAATGAAAGTATTATTGGAATTGGAAGCCACACTAACCAAGGTCTAAACTTTCCTAGCTTTGAATTAGTGTTATCCATTATCATACTAATAATTGGGCCCCTTAATATTGTGATAATACTAGAAATTATGCCGCTTAATACAATGTCGTTAACATTTATTCTTAATGCTGCAGCCATATATAGTCCTGCGCTAAGGGCTACATAAGCTGGTAGTGCAACTCCACCACTAACTCCCATTCCACCAATACAATAAGCAAAATACTCCTTGTATGATAAATACTTGCCTTTTGGGGGTGTGTTCCAATATTTACGCAAAAACTTAAAAAAATAAGGTAGTTTTTCAAAAAAGTTTCTTTTTTTTGTAGTGATTGGGCAATTATCCATAAAATTCCCTTTAATTTATTACTTCTTAACAATATACTGCAAGAAAACCTTTAGGGCTCCTTCAAGGTCAGATAATAGATTATCTTCCACAATTAAAGGGCTTTTTAACTAATTTAGAAATAACCTTATCACTTTCAACTAACATCCTAATTAAATGGAATGGGCCCTTATATGTATGACCTTTACATGCAGGCTCGGTAGGAAGTCCGTCACGCCTTAAATAACCAAACCACTCGCCATATTCAGGATCAGCAAAATGCTTAAATGAATAATCATAAAACTCATCATAGAGTTCCAGATACTTATCATCACCTAAATAATTATAAAATTTAATCGCAGCAGTTAGCGCTTCTGTATGAACCCACCATAGTTTCATATCATGTTCATAAGCTTCGATGGGCTTATTTTGGATGTCTTTAAAATATAAAATTCCACCGTATTTTTCATCTTTTCCAAACTCATAGGCTTTTTGGAAAATAACTGCAGACTTTTCAAGTAATTTTGTGTCTTTTAACATTATTGCTGCATCTGCTAAAAACCATGAAAGCTCTATACTATGTCCTGGATTAACAATTCTACCCGATGCACTTTCAAAGAAAAAATCCCCATTCTTAAGTTTGTTTTCCAGCATAAGACCAGTTTCTAAATGATTAAATGTCATTATATCTTCAATAAGCAATTTCATGTTTTTATGATAAAGATCAATATTTTTAGGGTCTGCGCTTGCAATAACCTCCGTAACATTTAGTAGAATCATTGGATATGAAAGTGATTTTGTTTCTCTAGTCGAGGCAATAGTTTTTGGGGTAATTTTATATGGATCTGAACTTGGATCCAAGTATATAGACATCATTAAATCATAATACTTTCGTGCTTTTTCTAAAGAGGACTTCTCATGAGTTAAAATATATCTTGAAGAATGCGTCATTACATAAAAAGCTTCTGAAAAAAAATACCTTCTTTTCCGTAGAGGTCTACCATCAGAAGTCACCGTAAAATACATTCTTCCATCACTATAATCGATGCAATATTTATCCAAAAAGTCCGTACAACTATCAGCTAATTCTTTCCAAGTTGGATTAAATCCATAGGTATTACATAAATTATAGAATGTGTATGCAGTGCGACCCTGCATCCAAACGCTTTTGTCCTCAGAATAAACCTCTCCAAACCTATCAAGACATGTTTTTATTCCACCATTTTTTTTATCAGGACCAAATTTTAGCCAAAAGGGAATAACATCTTCAAACAAAGTATTTTTAATAGAATAATCTAGACGCAAAATATCCATAATAACCTCAATTTAAAAGCTAAATTTCACAAGTTAAGTTCGAGCAATCTATTATTACAATCCGTATTATTTTTTAATTAAGTAGCTGAAATAACTTCAAAGATTTAATCGTTAACATAATATCAATTTTAGGTATTGTATCATAGAAACCCAATATTGTAAATATAGGGTATATAGTGTATAATTGCTTTATATTTTTGCAAGGAAGGCACTAAATGAATAATGATATCCAAGATGATTTAACAAATACAAACGAAAGTTTGAGTGACCCTAAAAATGAAATAGATATTATGTTACAAGGAAACGACATATCTAAGACTCCAGAAGATGAGATTTCAAGTAATTTCGATATAGATCCCCAAAATAGTATTAGTTCTAGCAACAATGTAGAAGTAGAGATACTCGAAAAGAACTATCTTTCAAAATTCAATAAGTTTGGATTTGCAGCTGGTGGATTTGGTCAAAACTTAATAATAGGTGTTGTAAATACCTATATACTCTTTTTCTTGACTGACATTGCTCGCATTGGCTTAATCGCAACCTCCGCACTTATGCTTGGTGCGCGCCTCTTTGATGCCTTCAATGACCCTATCATGGGCACCATTGTAGACAAGACACACACTAAACTAGGAAAACTTAGACCATACCTAGCTTTTGCACCAATTCCCCTTCTAATACTAACTATTTTACTTTATCTATTACCTTCCGCTATTCCTCTAGGTGGAAGAGTCGCATATTATTCCATAATTTATATTCTTTGGGGACTTGTTTATACCGTAGGAGATGTTCCTTTTTGGGGACTTGCCTCCGCTATGACACCAAACCCCAAGGAAAGAGTCGGGTTTATTACATTCTCCAGATTATTTCATTCTATAGGTGGAGCCCTTCCTATGCTCCTTTTACCACTATTTGAGATATTTTTTGGGGAAAAGAGTCCTAGTGCCTATTTTGGTATGGGTATTTTTACCGCAATAATTGGTGCAACTTTCTTTTCTCTAGCATTCTTTGGGTCAACTGAACGAGTAAAAAATAATATCCCTGCACCTTCATTTATTAATTGTTTTAAAGAAATGTTTAAAAATAAACCTCTACTTGTAACAGTAGCTGCAAATGCTGCTGCGTTTGCTCGCGCAATACCTATTACGGCAGGATTATATATTAGCAACTATCTAATGACAGGAAAACCCGCAGGTCTTGGCGATTCTTTTGTAAACACACTACTTGTAGCAGGATTTGGTGTAGCTGGATTTTTAGGAATGCTTTTCACCCCAGCTTTATCAAAAAGATTTGAATATCGAAAACTATATATTTTATCCTGTATAGCAGGTGCTATTCCTATGGCTATTTTAGCTATACTTGGATTTTTAATTGGGCCAAATATGATACTCTTTATCGTTATGTATCTCCTGATGGGCCTTCCATATGGACTAGTCGGAAATTTAAACTACGCAATGATTGCTGAAAGCGTTGATTACGCTGAATGGAAGAGTGGCAGACGAACTGAAGGAATTAGTGCATCCATGCAAACATTTATGAATAAGATAATGACTACTTTGCAAAACGCTATGATACCTCTAATGTTGCTAATCTTTAAATTCACTGAACCCACTGATTTAGACCCATCACCTTTACAGTCCAATTTGACAAAAGCTGGTTTAATGATAATTGCCTCTGTCATACCACTAATAGCTTGGATCGTTAACATTCTAATTATTGCTAAGTATCCTTTACACGGAGAATACCGCAAGAATATGTACGTTGAGTTAAACGCACAAAGAAAAGTGGCCGATAATCAATAATTTTTATTGCTATAATATTCCGAGACAAATAATTAGAGGGCTATTTTTATAAACAGCCCCCATAACTTTAACTATTAAATATTTTCATTTTGAGGAATTTTAGGGATGCTTTCAAACCCTTTTAGAAGATCTTCATCTGACAAGTCGGAATCAACCATAGTGCCAAGATTATAGCTTCTATATGCGCTCATATCAAAATACCCTGTGCCGGTTAAACCAAATACAATAGTTTTCTCTTCCCCCGTTTCTTTGCATTTTAAGGCCTCATCAATAGCTACTCTAATTGCATGTGAGCTTTCGGGTGCTGGTAGTATTCCTTCACAACGAGAAAAAATTGTAGCTGCATCAAATACTTCTTTTTGTCCAACAGCAACCGCCTCTAGTTCTCCATTGTGATACAATTTACTTAGTATTGGGCTCATACCATGATAGCGCAACCCGCCTGCGTGAATTGGCGAAGGAATAAACCCATTGCCAACAGTATACATTTTTAGGAGAGGGGTCATCTTACCTGTATCGCCAAAATCATATGCATACTTTCCTTTAGTAAATGAAGGGCAAGATTTGGGTTCTACAGCAATAAATCTTATTTTATTTTTGCCATGCAGCTTATCACCCATATACGGCGCAATTAATCCTCCGAGATTGCTTCCACCTCCAGCACATCCAATAATCATATCTGGAGAAATACCATATTTTTCACAGGCAGTTTTTAGCTCAAGTCCTATTATCGATTGATGAAGTAAAACATAATCCAAAACACTTCCCAATACATATCTACATTTTTCTCTACTCATACACACTTCTATTGCTTCGGAAATTGCACATCCTAGAGAACCTGTAGTTCCAGGTTTTTCTAGCCTAATTTTTCTCCCTATAGCTGTCTTATCTGATGGGGAAGGCGTGACTTGTGCACCATATGTCTTCATAACTTCTAGTCTGTCGGGTTTTTGATCCACACTCCCCTTAACCATAAAAACATCAAGTACAATGTTGTAGAATGAACAAGCCATAGCGAGTGCAGTTCCCCATTGTCCAGCGCCTGTCTCTGTAGTTAAGCTCTTTAATCCCTGTTCTTTTGCATAATATGCTTGCGCAATTGCTGAATTAAGCTTATGCGAGCCTGAAGTGTTATTCCCTTCAAATTTGTAATAAATTTTTGCAGGAGTATTTAAAACTTTTTCTAGATAATAAGCTCTAATTAGAGGAGATGGCCTGATCATCTTATAAAAATCAAAAACACCTTTGGGAATATCAATATACCTATCAGTTGTGTTAAGTTCTTGTTTTGATAATTCTGATATAAAAATACCCTCTAGCTCCTCAAGTTTAATTGGTTGAAGTGTGCCTGGATGAAGAAAAGGATCGTGTTGCTCTTTCATATCTGCACGCAAATTGTACCACTGCCGTGGAAGCTCCTCTTCAGACAAATAAATTTTTGTTGGTATGTTCTTTGCCATTTTTCTACCTCCTTATGGCCTGCACTCTCGTGCATTTTTATGCTTCTCCGATCTGGAGCAAAAGCCTCATAATTCTCTTTCGAGAATAAGTCTCCATCCATCAAGTGTTTTTAGACATAAAAAAACCACGACGAACTTCGCTTGGGACGAACTTAGTCGTGGTGCCACCCAATTTTACAGCTTGCGCTGCCTTAGCAAGATACTATCATATCCTTTCTCTATTACGGGAGAGCCCGTCAGTAACTACTATTAATTCGCAACTGCCCTCAACAGCCCATTCATATGCCCTCTGTCCACTTGTCGCACCAACCCAAGTCTCTCTCATCACCGATTAAGCATACTACTCTTCTGTATCAACGGTTTTTGTATGTGCTAATACTATCACGTGCTATTTTGCTTTGTCAAGATAATTTTAAAAAGAGCTTTTGGTAAATTAATGAATATCTTCAACAAAAAATTCGGTTTTATACTAATTTCTATTTTTGATAGTGGCCCTATTTAGCCCTATACTCGTTTAAGCATCATAATAGAGCCGTTTGGATTATTCGGGATACTTTCGCTATATTCAATATATCCGGGTAGAGCTGGTAGAATTTTTCTAATTAGTGCACTAGTATTTTTGCACTCGTAATTTTCTGGAACAAAATCGCTAAATTGCTTTTTCATTTTGCTGGCAATTTGACTATATAGGGCAACTCCAGTGTCTTCCATAGCGCCTTCAATAATTTCGATTAAAGCCTTCAGTTGGTTTGCAGGGATAACAGCCTTAGGGGTTGTTACCTTTTTGGCATGTTTTTTCTCAGGTAATTTCTCATCTACCTTCTTTACGATAGGAGCTAGAACTACTTCTTTTTTTACATCCTCTATTTTTTTAGTTATTGTGATGATCGGAGTTTCTATTTCTTCCTTCTCAACCTCATCAATTGATTCACCTAGATAGATAAACTCCGTAAAAGCATTCACAAATTCCTGTATTGCCCTTTCTCTATCGCCCATACCGATAACTTCTTTGTTGTTTTCTCTTAGTTCCTGTGCGAGTCTAGTAAAATCACTATCATTGCTCACAATACAAAAGGTATTCACATATGGCTTTTCAAATAATATTTTCATCGCGATAATTGTCAAAGTTATATCTGATGTATTTTTCCCACTAACATAGCTAAAAGACTGGACCGCTGTCATTGAGTAATTATTCGCCTCTTTTCTCCATCCTTCTACTTGTTTTGTGCGATTTGTAATCTGCGTGGTTTTTGCCCCTGTGATTTTTGTCCAATCTGCAACAAGTGTCTTTACAACCACTGTTCCTTTTGCTGCCATTGTTCCAATTATTTGCTTAACATTTTTAAAACTAACATTTTCAGCATCAATTAGTATTGCTATTTTCTTTTCTTCCATTTTTTCTTCCTTTATTCTTTTATTAGGAATGATTTTCCTCACTCCAAATTAATTATATTATACTTCAGTTTTGGCTTCATTTTTTATATTATCGTTAGAATGAGGTTTTTCGCCAAATTCCATAGTAGTTAAATTATCCTTTCATAACGGCCATATCCTTTTTTATCATTGTAAAAAGAGGCGTTGGCTAATGTCAATAGTAGTTAAAATATCCTTTCATAACGGACATAACTTTTTTTATCATTGTTAGATAGAGGCTTTGGCTAATGTCCATAGTAGTTATATTATATTTCCATATTGGCTTCCTCTTTTGGATAAAGAGTAATGTATTTATCTTGATAGAAATTCTCTGTATATGAATTCCATTTCCCTGTATCTTCGGTTTCTATAATGGTGCATCCCCTCTGAAATCCTTTATTTAAGGAAGGTTTTAATGAGGTGTATCTAATACTTTTGCTATATGAGAGCCTTATACCCATATATTCTATCGAGAAATCGTTGATATGCTCATGCCCACAAAATATTCCCTTAGTCGAACCTTTAGCGAGAATGCTTTCAAACATATTATCCTCTTCTCCTTGAGCATAACACACTTCTTCTAGTTTATCGCCATAAAAATATGTAACATTTAGGGTATTACTTAATCCATTCCTCTCGTATTCATCCCAAGCATCATCATATTCCTTCAAAGGAATGTGCATAAAAAGTAAAGATGGGACTATTAAATAATCATCGGGATGAGCAGTCAAATTACGAATATCGGCATTTTCTAGTGCGTTTGCATTATAATTATTTAATTCTGTAATAATATTTTCGTACCAAATAATTTGATCCTCGTGAATATGGTCATAATCACCTAACGGTTTCACATAGTCATTTGAATCCATAGTTATAATTGCTTGAGTGATGACTCCTTCAAAATTTACAACTTTTATTACATTGTTACCAAAACCATAAATATCTTCTGGACCTCTTAAAAATAGGCAATAATTAAAATTCGCGTCATTGATATAATCGCTTAAATATTCTCTAGTTCTTAGTGTCCCAGGCTCAGTGTCGTGATTTCCAAAAGTAAATGTCCAATATACGCCTAATTTTTCAAGTAATGCAAAAAAAACTTTGTATGCATCAAGATTATCGACTGCAACGCCAGAAACAATCGTAGCTTGTACGATATCTCCTGTAGCTATTAGTAAATCAGGCTTTTCCGCCAAAACCATCGCGGCAACAGCATTTAAAACAGCTTTATCAAAATTTGGATAAAATGTACTTCCTCTCAAATGTAAATCAGTTATTTGCATAATTTTAATGCCTGAATTTGATGTAAATGTCCAATATCCATCCTCAGCAATTTCTGGTACTAGCCTATCTTCTGGATATTCCACACTATAGAAAGATCTAGCGTAATTTGTTATGTTATTTACAGCTATCTTGTTTATTCCAAAAATGATTCCAACAAAAGCGATGAATGTAAGTACTGCGATTAATAAAGCACTAGTTATGCGCTTAAA
>CAYMPR010000022.1:0-17520 GCA_964392385.1 uncultured Christensenellaceae bacterium
TATATACTCTTAATGATGGTAGTGGGAGATTGATTACTATTAGGCCCGACTCAACAAAACCAATTGCGAGATTGTACGCCTCTAGACTTAAGGATTTTGTCCTTCCAATCAAACTATATTACACACAGCCAGTTTTTAAAAGAAATCTTAGATTCAACCGAAAACCTGATGAAATATTACAGATGGGAGTGGAGCTAATAGGGGCAAAAGGTAAAAGATCTGATATGGAAGTATTAATACTTGCCATTAAGAGTATGAAATTATTATTTGGAAATGACTTTTATCTCGAAATAGGGCACATGGGGGTAATTAATGCCGTTTTAGATTCCATAGGCGCATTCAAAGAAGAAGCACGGAGTGCCATTTCAAGGAAAAACTTCCCGGAAGTTGATGAGCTCGTTTCAAAGATTGGGCCTAAAGGCAAAATTTTAGGTGATATTAGTCGACTGTTTGGTGGGCCTAAAACGTTGAAAGAGGCAAAAGATAAGCTTAAAGGTGCCTTGGAGCAAAAAGCGATTATTGAACTGCAGGGACTATATTCAATGCTCGAAAAGGAAAATCTACAAGAAAACATTTTATTTGATTTTTCGATTGTTAATGAATATCAATATTACACTGGTTTGGTTTTTAGATGTTTTGTTAAAGGTATTGGTGCTGAGGTAATGTCTGGTGGGAGATACGATACACTATATGGTGATTATGGCTTAGACATTCCAGCAATTGGATTTGCTATAAACCTTAATGAAGCGCTCGAATACCTATTAGATAGAGAAGAAACCCAATATCCTCTGACTGCTGTGTTATATTCAGAAAAAAGCAGCGTTTTAGCGGATAAAGACCCTATAATGGCAAAATATAAAGAAAAAGGATATAGGTGTTTGTTTTCAGTTTGTGAAAGCTTGGAAGAAACGAAAAAATGGGCGAATGCAATTAAGGCAAATATATTAATAATTGATAAGGACAATAATACTATCGAAGAAATAATAATAAATTGAGACAGATTTGAAAAAAAACAATTCGCATAGATATAACTCGAGATAGATTAAAATAATTAGCAAATAAATACTTGTAAATTGAAAACAAGGCAATAAGTCTAGAGAGGGAAAAATGCTAAATATCGCATTAACAAAGGGAAGGTTGGAAGAAAAAACAATAGAGCTATTAACAAAAGCAAATATTGACTGCAGTCCTATGAGAGAGAAGGGTAGAAAACTTGTTGTTGAGATTAATTCACTTTACAGGATTGTTTTTGCAAAAGCTTGCGATGTAGTGACATATGTAGAAAGGGGTATTTCTGATGTTGGAATAGTTGGGAAAGACACCCTAATGGAAATGAAAAGACCTGTTTGTGAAATTGCATCACTGCCATTTGGGAAATGTAGGTTTGCACTTGCAACATTAGTTGGGAAAGATTTCTATTCTGGGTACAAATTAAAAACGGTAGCAACAAAGTATCCAGAAGTCACAAAAGAGTACTTTGAAAGAAAGGAAATGCCTATAGAAATAATTAAAATTGAAGGTAGTGTGGAACTTGCACCGCTCCTTAATCTTGCTGATGGAATAGTAGATATAGTTGAAACAGGCACAACCCTTAAGGAAAATGGGTTGGAAGTTATAGAAGTCATTAGCGAAATATCTGCAAGACTTATCGCTAACTCAGTTAGTTTAAAAATGAAAAAAATGGAAATTTTAGACTTTTGCAATATGATAACAGATTAGCGATTAATTATTTTGTGAGATATAGGATAATTTTGGGTGAAAAAAATAAATATATTAGACAATAGTTATGCTTGGTAATATATAATTAATAAATAGGTAATAGGAAAAAATAAATGAAAATCATTAAATCAAATGGATCTGAAACACTAAGCCTTTTGGATTCTCTAAGAGACAAAACCTTGAATAATGAATTAAGCGTTGAAACTACGGTGAGGGGTATCTTAGAGGATGTAAAAACTCGAGGCGATGAGGCAGTTAAAGAATATAGCTTGAAATTTGATGGAACAAATGAAATAAAAGAGTACTCTGTAAGTGATTTTCAAGATGCGTTTAATTCGCTAGATTCCGAGTTTAAAGAGGTTCTTATCAAGGCTTCAAATAGAATTAGCACCTTCCATAACGCTCAATTAGTTAATGGGATAAAGATTAAAGACGATGGAATTGAACTTGGGCAGATAATACGCCCACTAGAAAGAGTTGGGTTATATGTTCCTGGAGGAACTGCCGCATATCCATCTTCAGTACTCATGAATGCGATTCCTGCAAAAATTGCAGGGGTAAAAGAAATAGTGATTATTACACCTCCCTTAAAAAGTGGAATAAATAAGGATGTTCTAGCTGCAGCATATTTATCAGGGGTTGATTATTTATATACTGTTGGTGGCGCACAAGGTATTGCCGCGTTAGCTTATGGCACCAAGACTATAAAAAAAGTGGATAAGATAGTAGGCCCTGGAAATATTTATGTTGCTACTGCCAAAAAACTTGTATTTGGGATCTGCGATATTGATATGGTTGCAGGACCTTCTGAAATTACCATAATAGCCGATGAGCAAGCAAATGCGAAATTTATAGCCGCGGATTTAATATCTCAAGCAGAACATGATATTTTAGCACAAGCAATTCTTATTACTACAAGCGCTGATATAGCTAAACTAGTTGTTGAAGAATTAGATTTACAAACAAGCAAACTATCTAGAAATAGTATAATTAAGAAGTCACTAGATAAATTTGGCTTAATTATTGTATGTGATAATTTGAATAATGCTACGGAAACAGCTAATTATATTGCCCCTGAACATTTAGAATTATTGACAAAAGACCCATTTTCATTACTCGAGAAAATAAATAATGCAGGTTCAATATTTATAGGTGAATATACTCCTGAACCAATAGGAGACTATATAGCTGGCACAAACCATGTATTACCAACAAGCGGATCTTCTAGGTTTTTCTCTCCATTATCAGTAGATAGTTTTATGAAAAAAATGCAATACATTTCTTATTGCAAGAGAAGATTTATTGAGGATGCAAGAAGTGTGATTGTTTTTGCAGAAAGAGAGGGACTTACGGGTCATGCGAGTGCAATACGAGTGAGATTGGAGTAAAAATAGTTTATAACGAAAACATAAAGGAATAAGTGATGAAATATAAAATAGAAAAAAGGCTACTTGAAATGGATTCATATAAGCCAATTGAGGGCTCATATAGGATCAGGCTCGATGCAAACGAGTCGTTCTTTTCTATTCCTAAAGCCATTTTAGATGAGTTTTCTTCTAGCCTTAAGCAAATAGATTTTAATAGATACCCAGACCCCTTTTCGGTGGATATTTGCACAAAATTTGCCTTGTATAATAAAATAGAAAGCAATATGGTGGTTGCTGGGAACGGCTCAGATGAGCTAATTAATCTAATTATCCAGGTATTTGCAAAAGATAATGATAAAGTGATGGTGTTTCAACCAGATTTCTCTATGTATGCATTTTATTCAAATCTAAGAAGATGTAATGTAAATAAACTTAGTATTGATATAGATTCAGTATTTGATGTTAATAAAATTATTGATAAAATATCTGAGATTCAACCTAGTATATTAATTTTTTCAAACCCTTGTAATCCAACTGGACAGGTTATTAAAAAAGAAGACATAGTTAGAATTTGTGAGGTCTCAACTTGCTTAATAGTAGTTGATGAAGCCTATATGGATTTTGCAAATGAATCTGTTATTAAATATGTAAATAATACCCCAAATTTAATTGTACTTAGGACTATGAGTAAAGCCTTTGCTGCAGCCGCTATTAGACTTGGGTTTTTAATTGCAAATAAAGAACTATCTGCAATAATTAAAAAGGTTAAGGCACCCTATAATGTTAATACAGTTACTCAAACTTTGGGCTCAATTCTTTTAAATCATGCAGAAGAAAACAAAAAAAGAATCGATGAGATTATAGAACAAAGAGATTTACTGTATAATGGATTGTCGAGAATCAAATCATTATTTGGTGGAGAGTTTAAAGCATATAAATCTTATGCAAATTTTGTATTTATAAAAACAAAAAAAGCCGAAGAAATATTCTATTATCTGCTTAAAAATGGTATATCGATAAGGCTTTTAAACAGTGAAACACTAAGAATTACAGCTGGTAGTAAAGAAGAATTGAATGAGTTATTTAAGATACTACACACTTTAGAATGAATAAATTTTGTACTAAATAATTTATAGAGGTGAGATATGAGAATTGCACAAATAAATAGAAAAACTAAAGAAACAGATGTTTCATTGGTCCTAAACATTGATGGGAATAGTAAGGTTAGGTCTCAAACAGGTATTGGATTTTTTGACCATATGATGAATTGTTTTGCTACTCATTCAGGATTTGATATCGATTTAGTCGTTTCTGGAGATTTATCTGTTGATTGTCACCATTCAGTAGAGGACATAGGAATTGTTATTGGGAAAGCAATAAAAGAGGCTTTAGGAGATAAGAGAGGAATTAATAGATTTGCTGATTGTTTTTTACCAATGGATGAGTCTCTTGCTTTTGCAGCTCTTGATATTTCTGGTAGAGGATTTTTAGACTTTAATGCTAAATTTGATTATAAGAATTGTGGTGACTTCGAGACTGATTCAACAATGGAGTTTTTTAAAGCTTTAGCAACTAATGCTGAAATTACTCTCCATGTTAAATGTCTCTATGGAAGTAATGATCATCATAAAATAGAAGCTATGTTTAAAGCTGTTGCAAGATGTTTAAAAAGTGCTGTGGAAATTAAAGGCGAAGACTGCCCATCTTCAAAAGGACAAATTTAAAGCACATTTTAGTAATATAATGGAATAAGGAGATAAAAATGAACATTTACCCTGCAATTGATTTACTTGATGGAAAATGCGTAAGACTTTATCAAGGAAGATATGCTGAGGCAGAACAGGTTGCAAAAGACCCCATCGAAACCGCGATCAAGTTTATAAGTGAAGGTGCGAAATATCTCCATGTGGTAGATTTAGATGCTGCAAGAGGAAATAAATCGAAAAACTTTCAAATTATTAAAAGATTATGCGAACTTCCTTTGCTTGTTGATATGGGCGGTGGAATACGTAGTTTAGCACGCGTTGAAGAATGCTTTTCAGCTGGAATAGATAAAGTGGTAATAGGAACAGCTGCAGTTGAAAACACGCCGTTTCTAAAAGAAGTATTAAAACTTTATCCCGATAGAGCAGTTATTGGAGTAGATGTTTTAGATGGGCATGTTAAGACTAGTGGTTGGGAAAAGGATTCGGGACTTCATTTTATAGACTTTATTGAAGATTTGGAGCTTTTGGGTGTTAAATATATAACCTATACCGATATCTCAAAAGATGGAACATTAAATGGAGTAAATTTAGAAGGTATAATGAAAATCCAGAAAAGCATTGAGTGTAACATAATAGTTAGTGGTGGAGTAAAAGATATAGAAGATATTTATAAACTAAAGAGCATTGGTGTATACGGAGTTATTTGTGGGAAAAGTATTTATGCAGGTACATTATCTCTTAAGGAAGCTATTAAAGTAGCACAATGATTTTATAGGTGAAGAAAATGGATTACTCATATTTATTTAAAAAGGCTGACTTAATTCCAACAATCATTCAAGAAAATGAAACAAATGAAGTACTGATGCTAGGCTATATGAATGAAGAAAGCCTGAAAAATACTCTAGAAACAGGATATACTTGCTTCTATAGTAGATCGCGCAAAAAGCTTTGGAAGAAAGGGGAAACCTCAGGGAATGTACAAAAAGTAGTAAGTATAACTTCTGACTGTGATAATGATACATTGTTAATTAGAGTTATTCAAACTGGTGTGGCGTGTCATACGGGTGAACGCACTTGTTTTTTCAATAAAATCCTTTAGGAGGTATATATGGATGTGTTAACTCAACTTGAGCAAGTGATACTTACTCGAAAGAATCAAAAGATAGAAGGCTCATATACCTCATATCTTTTTGAAAAAGGAATCGATAAAATATTAAAAAAATGCGGTGAAGAAAACGCTGAGATGATTATTGCTGCCAAAAATAACAAAAAGGAAGAGGTGGTAATGGAAACTTCAGATTTAATTTACCACATAATGGTGATGCTTTCCGCTCTTGATATTTCTATTAGCGATGTCGAAAAAGAACTAAAAATAAGACTAGAAAAGCAAAAAAATTTAAAAGAGATAAAAGAAACTGATTTGAATTCCTAAATGTACATAATTACAAAAAAGATTGCAACCATTTTTTCACTATCTATATACGAAAATTATGTTAAAGATAATTAATCCAAATATTGCCACATGAAAACATGCGAATGGTACCTTAATTGGGTTAATTTACCAATAGAATATTATTTTCAATATTGTTCTAATCTTGATAATGTAAACGTAATAAGATATACTTAAAGTTAATGGTTGATAAAGGGTATAATCATTATTTTGCACCCTGGTTTTTTAGAAATTAAATCAACTAAAATCTTTTTTTGTGAGGAATAATATGGCTACGAAATTTGGAGCATATGCTGGTAAAGTTTTATTAATTAATTTGAATGAAAAAAGTTTTGAAGAGTACCCACTTAACGATAAAGATAGAAAATATTTTATTGGGGCAAAGGTACTTGCTGCAAGAATTATTTATGATTTCATTAAAGGACCAATTGATCCATTAAGCGAGGAAAATGTTGTTGTTATATCTACAGGTCCTCTTAATAATACCAATGCACCAAGTAGCTCTAGATTTAATGTCAGTACGATATCTCCTCTAACTGGGATACTTACCTCAAGTAACTGTGGAGGTAATTTTGGCATAAGACTAAAAAAAGCTGGTTATGATGCGCTAATTCTTACAGGCAAATGTGAAAAACTCACTTATATTGATATTTTCGAAGACAAAATTGAATTTAAAGATGCTGAGCATCTCAGGGGTAAAAAAACAGGCGAGACACAAGAAATTATTGGCGGGAAAGGCGGCAAACTGGTTATAGGACCTGCTGGTGAAAACTTAGTAAGATACGCATGTGCTGTTAGCGATGAAAGAACAGCGGGAAGAGGCGGTGTTGGAGCCGTGCTTGGTAGCAAAAATATTAAGGCAATAGTTGCAGACGGAAAGAAGAATCAACCAATATATAATGTTGATAAATTTAATGAGTTGCGTAAGAGCTGGACACTCCATCTAAAAAGCCATCCACTAACTGGAGAACAATTACCAAAACTTGGAACTGCAGGATTATTATCCTCTATGCAACACAAGAAAATGCTTGCAACTAAAAATTTTAGTGCAGGCCAATTTGAAGGATATAAAACAATTAGCGGAGAAGAGATGGCTGAGAAATTCCTTGTGAAAAACAAGGGCTGTTTTACTTGCCCAATACAATGCGGAAGAGTAGTGGAACTTGATGGGAAACAAGTCAAGGGCCCAGAGGTTGAAGCTTTAGGACTCCTTGGCGCAAATCTATTAAATAACGATCTCGGGAAAATAATAAGATGGAATAATGAACTCGATGAATTAGGCATGGATGCCATTTCAACTGCAGGAACACTAGCTTTTTCTATGGAGCTCAATGAAAAAGGACTATGGAAAAGCGGCCTTGAATTTGGGAAAACTGATAACATTTTAGATAGATTGACTGAAATTGCATATAGATCCACAAAAGAAGGCGATGAAATGGCTAATGGAAGTAGATTCCTTATGAATAAATATGGTGGAGAGGATTTTTGTATTCAATCAAAAGGAATGGAGCTAGCAGCCTATGAGCCTAGAAGCGCAGTTGGTCAAGGTTTAGGATACGCAACAGCTAATAGAGGAGGATGTCACCTTAATGCTGGATACGAAGTAGTTATGGAGGGATTAGGTCTACAAATTGACCAATATACTCCTAGAGGAAAGGCACAAATTGCAATACTATTGCAAAACTTAATGGAAGGAGCATCAGCATTTGGAAACTGCTTATTTACGACCTATGCTTTTTTCCCAGCTTTTCTTTTTAGAAAACCTAATTCAGCTATTACTCGTATGGTGAACAAAGTTCTTCCATTTTTAGGACCAATTCTTGCAATAATTAATAAATGGCCTGGAATTGCTCAAATAAACCTCACCGCAATGTTGCAACACCCTAATTGTGTTAAATATGCAACAGGCATTAGAATGAATATGGGAGAAATGATGCGACTTGGAGCACGAGGATTTAATCTCGAGAGAATGATAAACGAAAAACTGGGAATTGATGCAAAAGATGATAAGCTACCAAAGAGACTAACCGATACGCTGCAAGATGAGAACAATCCGAAGAGCAAAGTCCCATTAGAACTAATGAAAAAACAGTACTATAAGGGAAGGGGTTGGAGCCAAGATGGTAAGGTGAACTCAAGAACTAAAAAATATTATAAGCTTAATGATTTAGATTTAATCTCTGCAAGAGAGCTTGAGACACAGGAGGAAATAAAAGTAATACCTCCAAAACCCAAAAAGGACAAAGAGAAAAAGGCCAATGAAAAACAATAATAATAGCGTTATAGATTGGGCTATTTACTCGCACTAAAAATGATTTAAAAAGGCATGGGGAAAATCATATATGGTAAAAGTTGAGTTTTTTGGGTTATATAGATTGAACTATAAAATGGCAGAATGTGAAATAGAAGCGAATTGTATTATTGATCTGCTGACCAAATTAAATGAGCTTAATCCGTATTACTCTATAAAAGAACTAAAAGATTCCATAATACTGCTCAACGGTAAAAACATTATGGACTTAAAAAAATTTAGGACAAAGCTAAATGATGGGGATTTAGTCTTAATAATGAGTCCCGCATCAGGAGGTTGAAATTTGTTCACAGAACTAAGTAAGGAATTAAAAAACAAAAAAATAGTAGTAGTTGGAGCTGGAGGTCTTGGAGGAAATATTATTAACCACTTATCAAGACTTGGCGTTGGTGAAATTATTATTATTGATGGTGACTCTTTCGATGAAAGCAATTTAAATCGTCAGCTATATGCAAATTTAACTACAATTGGGAAAAACAAGGCTTTGGTCGCTGCCGAAGAGAGCAATAAAATTGGATTGTCTATTGCTACAGCTATACCTGAGTTTTTGTCAGAAAGCCATATTCCGATATTAAAAGGTGCTGATTGTATATTTGATGCAACTGACAATATTAGCGCTAGATTATTCCTTGAACAGCTATCTGCAAGATTACAAATACCAATTATTCATGGTGCAGTTAATGCTTTTTCTGGGCAAATAGCAGTTATTAGACCTGGAGACAAGACATTATCTAAATTATATTTTGGGAAAAATATTCCCAATGTACCAACCCTTAATTTTGTTCCCTCAACTATTGCAAATCTACAAGTTTGTCAAATGATAAAATTGTTTTCAGATTCTGGTGCCTTGAAAAGTGGGGAAGTTATGTTAGTAGATATATTCTTGTGTGAAATAAGAATTATCAACGTTTTATGAGATCCGAAAAAACTAACCATCTGAGTTCTTTCAACTTAAAATATCTTTATTTAGTCATATTGTTATGCGATTTAAAACATAAAATTTTTTGCATTTTTAGCGTTTGACAAGAAACTAATTATAGCAATTATATAAGTAAAAATTGAGTAGTATTTTGGTATTAATATGAGATTATTTATAGCTGTTTCATTAGATGAGGAAATCAAATCATTGCTTTTTACCTTATCAGAAAATCTCAAGACAAAAGTTAAAGATGGATCCTTTTCAAATAAAGCCAACTATCACATCACTTTGTTGTATCTTGGCGAAACTGAAGAGTGTAATGCAGTTATTAGTGCACTTGAGAAGATAAATGTTTCTCCCTTTATAATATCCTTAGATGAGATAGGTAGATTTGTAGGTAAAAGTGAGAGCACTTACTGGGTTGGTCTTAAAGGTCAAATAGACATGCTTTTATATATCCATGAAACGCTGAAAAGCAAGCTAGTAAATTTGGGGTTTGCCTTAAATCATAGTACATTTACTCCGCACATAACCCTTGCAAGAAAAGTTGTAGGGAGCGACCAATTAGTTAACCTTGAGGTACCCAAAGCAACTATTAATGTTTCTGAAATTACTCTTTACAAATCAGAGTATAAAGACAATACATTAACATATACAAAGCTTTATATAAAAGAGCTAAAATAATACCCTAGGTAAAGTTAAGCCTAGGGTAATTTTGTTTTATTTAGAGAAAAGTTTAAGCTATTCCCATTCAATCGTGCCAGTAGGCTTTGGCGATAAGTCATAACAAACACGGTTAACTGATGGGATTTCACTGGTTATTCTTTTTGTTATATGGTCTAATAGATTCCAATCTAGATGTTCAATAGTTGCAGTCATTGCATCTACAGTGTTTACCGCACGAATTATTACTGCATATCCTACAGAACGAGTATTGTTTCTAACGCCCACTGATTTCATGTCAGGGATTAGAGTAAAGTATTGCCAAACTTTCCGGGATAATCCGTTTTTCTCA
Source organism: uncultured Christensenellaceae bacterium (assembly GCA_964392385.1). Lineage (GTDB taxonomy): Bacteria > Bacillota > Clostridia > Christensenellales > DTU072 > MWEH01. Next base: position 10,488 of record CAYMPR010000022.1, read on the forward strand.
AATTCCTCTCTAAGAATTGCATCCGAATCTCTTAGAGCATCGAGTCTATCTTTGGTTATTGCGCCAAGACACCTAACACCAAGCCCAGGTCCAGGGAATGGTTGACGATAAACCATGTTGTCAGGAAGATTGAGCGCTTTTCCGCACGCTCTTACTTCATCTTTAAATAGGTATTTTAAAGGTTCAATAAGCTTAAAAGTTAAATCATCTGGTAGACCACCAACGTTGTGATGGGCTTTAACGGCCTTACCTTTCTTTGTGCCACTTTCTACTATATCTGGATAGATGGTACCTTGTGCTAAGAATTCTATCCCATTAAGTTTTCTAGCTTCCTCCTCGAAAACCCTTATGAATTCTGCACCTATAATCTTTCTTTTCTTTTCGGGATCATCTACTCCTAAAAGTTTAGTCAAAAAACGCTGTGAAGCATCAACATATACTAGATTTTGTTTAAGATTTTTTCCAAACACTTCGATAACCTGCTCAGGTTCACCTTTTCTTAGTAGGCCATGATTAACGTGGACGCAAACTAGGTTTTCTCCACCAATAGCTTTAATTAAAAGAGCGGCAACGACAGAACTATCAACTCCCCCGGATAATGCGAGTAAAACCTTTCCCTTTCCTACGGTATTTCTAATTAAAGTAACTTGATCTTCAATAAAATTTTCCATGTTCCAAGTTTTATTACATTTGGCTACTTTGAAAAGATAGGTCTCAAGTAACTTAATATTAGATACTTGTGAGGCACATATAACAGGACAAAAACTGCTGTATCCCATTTCGGAATTTAAATTCATAGAGAGATTATCATCACCGTTAATAATGATTGCTTTTAGGTTTCCATTAGTTTTTAAACTACTTAAGGTAGTATCATGAGGATAAACTTCGCTGTATACTCCTAAGTCACGAATTTGTCTTGCTAAAGCGGAATTGTCATCTTTTCCTAAATCGATAATTGCAACCAAATCTTGTTTCATAGAAAATCTCCTTTTTTATAAACTATAAGTTTATGATACAACTTCGGGGCGTTAAAAGTAAATTGAATGAAGGGTATTGCCATATATTTAAAGGTAAAAACTGAGCATTATTTGGAGGAAATCATAAATATATAGGGATACGAGTTTCTATATTATTTGATGTGTGATAAAATCTCTTAAGAGAAAAGTAGAAGGTTGAAAGAGATGAAATATAGTATATTATTATTTGATCTAGATGGTACATTGACTGATCCCAAAGAGGGGATAACTAAAGCAGTAAAATATGCTCTAGAACATTTCGGCATTGTAGAACAAAATGAAGAAAAGTTGTTAGCTTTTATTGGCCCACCGCTAATTGATGGCTTCATGGATTTTTATGGTTTCAATATGGAAGATGCTATTGTTGCAAGGGAAAAATACAGGGAATACTATAGCGAAAAGGGAGTTTTAGAAAACAATGTTTATGAGGGCATAATTCCTCTTCTAGAAAAGATGAAGTCTCTTGGTAAAAGACTTCTAGTTGCAACTTCAAAACCAGTTTACTATGCGGAAATAATATTAAAGCATTTTGGTATTTTTGATTATTTCGAAGCCGTTTGTGGTGCTGAATTTAATGAAAAACAACATAAAAAGATTGATGTTATTAATAAGGCAATAGCAATTTCGGGCAATCTGGAAAAATCTTCATACTTGATGATAGGAGACAGAAAGCATGATTTAATAGCTGCTAATGAAGCTAAAATAGATTGTGCTTGTGTGTTGTTTGGATATGGGAGTTTAGAGGAGTTTACACCTTACGAGCCTAAGTACATTGTGGATTCGGTTAGAGCGCTTGAGGAGTTATTAGTTAATTTGTAGTTAATGCTACCGGATAACTCGTAACAAAGGTATCCAAAAATTTGGGATAGCGAATAAGCAAGACTTATTACTTAAAATATTGTGTTTTTATGATATGGAAAAAAATACAAAATATCGCTATAATATACCTAACAATTATTGTCTAATGGAGATTGAGTATGAATTTACTATTTAAAATTAGTTATGGGTTATATGTCCTTTCGGCTAGAGAAGGAAGTAAAGACAATGGATGCATTATTAACACTCTAATGCAACAAACATCTACCCCTGAAAAACTTAGTGTTACTGTAAATAAGTTAAATTGCACTCACGATATGATAAAAAATACACTAACTGCAACTTGTGCAATTTTATCTGAAAAGATATCATTTGAAATAATAAAAGGCTTTGGAATGAGAAGCGGGCACCAAGAGAACAAGTTCGAAGGAGTAAACGCTAGCCGCTCAAAAAATGGATGTTTAGTTCCATTGGATGGTGTTTTAGGCTACTTTGATTTAAAAGTAGTAGAAACAATAGATTTAGGATCACATACTATGTTTGTTTGCGAAGTGACAGATAGGGTTATTCTAGATGAAGAGAGTGAGTCCCTAACATATTCTTATTACCAAAAATTTATTAAACCAAAACCAGCTTCTCAAGCAAAACCTAAAGAAGAAGCTTATATTTGTACAATATGTGGTTATATACATAAAGGACCGATTACTGATGATATTATTTGCCCAATCTGTAAACACGGGCGTGAGGCCTTTATCCCTCTAAAAGAAGAGAGTAAAATTCCAGAGAGTAAACCCAAGAAGGAAGCATATATTTGCACAATTTGTGGATATATTCACGAGGGTCCAATTACAGATGATATTATTTGTCCAATTTGTAAACATGGGCGTGAGGCCTTTATCCCATTCGAGTTGAAATAAAACCTCTTTTAAAAATAAGTCCTCTGATAAAGAAATATCAGAGGATTTTTTAAAGAATAAGTTAAACAAAAAAAGTACAATAATATGTTAATATTTTTTCCATGCCTTGTGATAAAAAAGAAACAATATTGGATATAGTTCCAATCTGCCAAGTAACATATCAAAAGACAAAACAAACTTAGAAAAATCTGAAAAGAACGCATAATTATGCATAGGGCCAACTCCAGCAAGACCAGGCCCAGTATTACTTAAACAGGCAATTACGGCACTTAGATGAGTTAAAAACCCCTCACCCCCCGATAAAGGGGTTGTCGCAGAGACTAAAGCAACTGACAGTATAAAAATTGCAATATATATAACAAAGAAGCTAGTAACAGAGGATGTCATTTCATCGCTAAGTAGTTTGCCATCATATTTAACGTTTTTTATGGTTCTTGGGGCAATTGTTTTTCTTATATCGCGAATAGTAGTTTTAGCTAAAGTTATAAACCTGGAAATCTTGATTCCCCCTGAAGTGCTTGATGATGATCCACCAATAACCATTAGTATGAGGAGGACAAGCTGGGTAAATAGAGGCCATTTCGTAAAATCTGTCGTAGCAAAACCAGTAGTACTCATTATTGAGGCAACCTGAAAAGACGAAAATCTAAGTGTTTCAGCAAAGTTATCATAAAATTTATGGGTAAAAAGAGAAGCTGTTATCGCGCCTACCGAGAAAATATAGATTATTAGCAATCCACGTAGTTCCTCTTTTTTAAATGCTTCAGAAAACTGACCGATAATGATTAGGAAGTATACCTCAAAGTTAAGGGAAAAAAGCAATAAGAATATAGTAATAATGATTTCGAAATATAAATTGTTGTATGACCCTATGCTAAGGTTTTTATTCGAGAATCCGCCAGTTCCTGCTGCAGAGAAAGTATGAATTATAGCATCGAAAACTGGCATCCCACCAGAAACTAAAAAGATAAAAAGAGCTATAGTCAAGAAAACATATATCGCATAAAGAATTCTAGCAGTAAATCGTAATTTACTTGCAATCTTTCCAAAACTCATACCTGGGACTTCTGCTTTATATACTTGGACAAAGGAATTGTCACTTTTTGGCATTACAGCCACAAGGAAAACTAGAATTCCCATTCCTCCTAGCCAGTTAGTGAAACTGCGCCAAAAAAGAAGGCTTTTGGGAACGACCTCAACATCCCTCAGAACAGTTGCTCCGGTTGTAGTAAAGCCAGACACAATTTCGAAAAAAGCATCAAAAAAGTTGGGAAGTACGTTACTTAACATTAGAGGCAAACAAGTGACTGCTGAAAGCCATATCCAAGCAATAGCTACAGTAATAAAGCCACCTTTTGCTTTCATATGCGTATCTTTTGGCTTTTTTATAACTGAGGGGATGCCAAAGGCAATCAAAATACCGATTGAAATTGCAAACCAGATAGGCGTACCATTTTCTCTATAGCCTAAAGCAAGTGCTAGAGGAATTAGCAAAGTGCATGCAGTTACTATACTTATTTGCCCGAGCAAATAAATTGACATCCTATAATTCATAAATCATTCCAAAATATCGTTCAAATCGTCAAGTTGCTCTTCCCTAATTGCCGATACAACAATTACGCTATCATTTATTTCGATGGTATCCATACCGCCTGGAATTATTAGTTTTTCATTTCTAATTATTCCACCAATTAAAATATTTGGTACTGTCTTTAACTCCTTAAGTGTGGTTGATAAACCATTAAAGGAGTCATTTACGATAAATTCAATTGCTTCGGCTTTTCCGCTGATAATGCTGTAAAGCCTGCTTACTTTGCTGCCTTTTGAGTTTTCTTTGCTCCTTACATAACGAATAATCTCATCAGCTGTTGATTTTCGAAGTGAGACGATACTATCAAGTCCACTTGCGGAAAGCATTTTAGAATAAGTTGATTTATCAATCTTTGTGATTATTTTCTCAATATTATTTGAAAGTGCAAATAATGAAATAATTATATTTTGTTCATCTATTGGGCATAATGAAACTACTGCATCACTATCTAGTAAACCTTCATCAATTAATAAATCCTGGTTTGTCCCATCTCCGTAAATTATCTCAGCTTTAGTTAGTTCTTCATCGAGTTGTGAGCATCTATCCTTATCTTTTTCAATAATTTTGACCTTTACATCAGCTTTATCAAGCTCTTCAGCAAGATAAATAGCTATTCTCGAACCTCCAATAATCATTACCTTTTTTGCGCCTCTAGCTATGCCTAGTTTTTTAAATAAGGCAAATATATCTTTTGTGGAGCCAAGTATATATATTTTGTCTTCGGCTTTCATCTCAAATGAACCAGAAGGAATGATTACCTCATCACCTCTTTCAACAGCAGTAACTAAAAACTTTATAGCTAATTTAGTGTGAATATCGTAAAGCTTTAGCCCATCGAGAAGAGACCCTGCTTCAATTTTTATCTCTACAATTTCAACTTTACCATTAGCAAATGGTTCAATCTTTATGGCTTGCTGATAACGCAAATTCCGAGATATTTCTAGTGCAGCTTCAAATTCAGGGTTTACCATCATCGAAAGGTCGATATTTTTTTCTTTAAAAAGTTTGAAATAATCAGGATTTCTGACTCTAGCAATTGTGTCATTTGCGCCGAAACTTTTGGCAAGTAGGCAACAAAGAATGTTCAATTCATCATTTTGAGTGCAAGCAATTACTAAGTCAGCACTTGATACTGATGCTTCGGAAAGAATTTCATGGCTAGCACCATTTCCACAAATTCCCTTTACATCAAAAGAATTAACTAAATCCTCGACAACTTCTCTTTGGGTGTCGATTATTACGATATTATGGTCTTCAATAGCCAGCTGTTCAACAAGTTCTGAGCCAACATTTCCTGCTCCAACAATTACTATATTCATAAATTATCCTATGGTTTAATTTTTATGCTATTATATCATTATTGCTAATAAAGTCAATAAAAGGAGAGCGAATACGCTTCTTAACTGTCAGTTGATTTACTATATTTTTTGATTTTTGCTAACAAAAGAGGGCGTAAATATACTTTTCAGCACAAGTTTTTATATTAGCTTAGAATTATACGGAAAGGGTTGGAAACAAATGAAAGGAATTATTGTCGTTAATAAAACAGATTTGTCTTTAGATGGAGAAGCAGATAAGATGTTGGTATCTTTTGCCTCTCTCGGGGCGGATATAAAGATAGTACGTAATACGCCTTCTCTAGTAGTTATTAAAAATAGCCAGACATTATTATCGGAAGAAGCAGATTTTTGTGTTTTTTTAGATAAAGATATAGAAATGGCTTACTTATTGGAAAAAGCAGGCGTTAGGGTTTTTAATAAGCCTGAGTCCATAGCTCTTTGCGATGATAAAATGCAATCATACATTAAACTTTCAGAGCAAAACATTCCTCTTCCAGATAGTTGCTCTCTTCCTCTTGTTTATCGTGACCCAGTAGCTACTAAATTTGACTATGAAGAAATAATTAAACTTTGCGGTAGGCCTTTTGTCCTTAAGGAAAACTCTAGCTCCCTAGGTTTAGGAGTATTTTTGATAAAAAGCTTTAAGGATTTCCACGAAACAATCAAAGCAGGGCCAAGGTATTTAGCCCAGAAATTTATAGAGGAAAGCTTTGGCCGTGATCTAAGGGTTATAGTAATAGGGAAAAAAGCGGTTGCTTGGATGAAAAGAGAAAATGACAACGGTGACTTTAGAAGTGGCATTGCCTCGGGCGGGAAGGGATACGCATTTGAAGCAAAAAAAGAATATATTGAAGTTGCGGAAAAATGTGCCGAAATTCTAGATCTAGACTATTGTGGCGTAGATTTGTTGTTCGGAAATTCTGGACCTATTGTAGCAGAGGTTAACTCAAATGCACTTACTAAGACTCTAGAGAGAGTAACTGGAATTATTGTCACAGATATATATGCAAAATATGTTTTAGATACAATTGAGATCGAAGAAAAATAGTTGAATGATTTTTAACCTTGCCTAGTTAAAGGAATGTTGTTTATTATTAGATCTTTTTCGTCTATAGCTTTTAGTGCTGTTTCGGTGTAACTTGCTGATGAGTATCCATTGGATGATTTAACTCGAATGCAGTAGTTTTTGTCTGCTTCAACTTGAAAAGAATAGTACCCACAGTCTTCGGTAGCTAGAGATACTATTTCAACCCCATTTTCATCCATTAGAGAAACTGTTACACCAGAAAGCTGTTTATTGACTCTTTCGTCGAAGACTTTATTGCAATTAGCATCCTCATATATAAATCCAGA
>CAYMPR010000023.1:0-1309 GCA_964392385.1 uncultured Christensenellaceae bacterium
TTAAAAAGTCGATAATTTCTTGACTACTCTTTTGAATCTGCATGGTTTTAAAGCCTATTCTTAGGCTTTGTAGTAATGCTGCAATAGTTGTAGGACCAGTAATAATAATTTTAAAGTCTTTTTGAACTTTTTTTGCAAGCTCAGGAATACTCACGACTTCTGCATATAGTCCTTCAGAGGGCAGAAACATAATTGCAAAATCTGTTGTTGTTGGTACTTCTATATATTTTTCGGAAATACTTCTAGCTTCGTCTTTTATGCTCTTTTCTAATTCCTTAATCTTATTTGCTATCCCGATTTTATCTCCTTTTGCCCTATTTTCATTAAGTTCTAAATATCTCTCGATGGGGAATTTAGCATCTATTGGTAAATAAACTTTTTTACCATCAGATCCTGGGAGTTTTATTACAAAATCTACCCCTTTTTTGCACGTTTTCTTGAATTTTGTAAACTGCCTTTCATATAAATCTGGAGATAAGGTATCTTGTATTATTAATTCCAAGTTGTCTTCGCCCCAATTTCCCCTAAGCTTAGATGAATTCCCTAATATATTATTTAAATCAACTATGCCTGCAGATAGTTGCTCCATTTCGCCCATAGTCTTATGCAATCCTTCTAGTTTATCAGTTACTGCTTTAAACGACTGGTCAATTCTCTCATTTAGAGTTTTTGTCATTTTTTCATCGACAGTAGAACGCATTGCTTCAAGCTTTTTATCATTATTCTCTATTAGTGTCTGGAGATTGACCTTCACTTCATTTTGTAGAGCCGAAATACTTGCCGTATTATCCTTCTGTAGGCTCTCTAGTTTTATATTAAGGCCAGTGGTCGTTGAGTCTGCCCAATCTTTAATAACCTTATTGGCGCTGTCCATACTTCCAGCTAGAATTCCTGTCTTTAGCTCAAGAGCCTTTATTATTTCTTCTTTAGAATTATCGCCCTTCAAGTTCTTAATTTTCATAAAGACCATAACGCCAACTATTAGCGTACCCACACAAAGTACTATTGAGATGATTAATAATGTTAAATCCATACTACCTCCATATTAAATATTTTGAATTAATTGTATCAGTTTTTTGTTATTTTTTCAACTGTGGGATTTGACTTGTCCAATTCCTAGGACAATAAAGCCTGCCACAAGGGCAGGCTTTAGAGAATTGATAGTTAGTGTTAGGGGTTATTTTTTAAATTCTTCTGGATGATTCTTAACTAGTACATCCATTGCTTCGGTACAAACAGCAACTGTTTCATCAATAATTGCTGGAGTCATCGCAAAGTTAATAAAATGATTGTGATGGTTAGTAAGAAA
>CAYMPR010000023.1:1409-17235 GCA_964392385.1 uncultured Christensenellaceae bacterium
CTCATCCAATACGATCCCGTATATGGAACTGTGCCCGCAGCACCTTTTAAGAATTCTTTGCCACAAAGAGCAGACACATTGTAACCATTAGCAAGTGCCTTACAAAAAGTAATAAGATCTGCGTCAAATCCAAAGTATCTGTCGGAACCTTCCATACTAAGACGGAATCCGCAACGAATATCATCGATAATCATTATGATTCCATATTGTGTACAAAGCTCTCTAACCGCTTTCCAGAATCCTTCAGCAGGTAGTTCATTATCTATAAAGTTTCCATGCATATAAGGAGTAGCTATAAAACAGGCTATGTCATCTTTATTCTCTTCGAAAGTCTTTTTAATGCCTTCTATGTCATTAAACTTTACATAAAGACTATGTTTACAATCATCTTCTAGTGTACCGGGTGTATCTGGATGTTGTGTCCAAGGAGCAACTCCATGATAGTAGTTCTTCACAAAAACGATCTTCTTCTTGCCTGTATAATAACGGGAGATAAGAATGGAAAACGAAGTAACGTCTCCACCATTTTTACAGAAGAATGCCCAATCCTTATGTACAAGGCTAGTAAGATATTCTGCAAAATCAACCATAACTGTTGAGGGAAGAGTTGTACAGTTTCCAAGCGCTATTTGTTTTATTGCAGCAGCATCTACATCTGGATCTGCATACCCTAGAATATTTGGACCATATGCACACATATAATCTATAAAGCGGTTGCCATCGGCATCCCACATTTCACAACCTTTTGCTTTTGTTGTAAAGAAGGGATAAGCAGATGAAGGAATCATACATCCTTCCGCAGGGCCTAAATGTCCATAAACTCCGTTGGGAATTACTCTGCCAGCCCTCATCATCGTTTCTACATTTTTTGTATATTTGTAAGTCATTTCTATTCCTCCTTATATTACTTTAGATAAAGTGGAACGCGATTTAAAATCTTGTTCACATTATCAAGCATTAACATGTGCCCTGACGCTTCTAGAGTTCCCTTACTAATGCAAGTCATTGAATCAACTTGTCCAGATATTAATCCATAAGCTGTATCAATATCTCCAAATGTCATAAAGGATCTTGGCCTTGTTGATTTTTCCTTGATTACGGAAAGCTTGCCATCTTTTTTGACAATAGTTGCATCACAAACGCCTCTTATACTAACAGACACTTCGCCATCTACCATTCTTCTCATTGCATGTTGAGCAATTTCATCTTCGTTTCCAACTTGTGCAATTCCTGCAACCATTGTATAGAAAGATAGAATAGTAGTAACTTTCTTTTCCTCATCATTTTTAAATTCAGTACGTCTTAAAATATCGGTCATACCCTTCGTTAAAACATTAAAAGGACTTGTAGGCTTGCCCATGAATTTCAGTGCTTTAAAAAGCCCTGGTAGTTGAGGAATAGGCGTTACTTTGCCATCTACTACATCGTTAAACATTTGAGGGCTCTTACAAGCGATAACAATACTCGCCTTGCGTCCATCATATGGTAATACTTGGCATTTACCATTTTCAAAAACAATAATTCCATCTGGACCATCCGCGACCTTAAATCTAACGGAAATGTTTGCTTTGTTTGCAATTTCTTTAGCTTCTGGGACAAGTTCAACATACTTTTCTAGAGTTCCCATTGCCGCAAAGAGATTGGTAAAAGCTTTTGCTCTAACTGACATTTTTAACCTCCTTAATAGTCGAAATTATATACTTATTCTTTAAGTTAAAAGTTATTAGAAAATATTATTGATTGGATATAAAATCCCCCACATGTACCAAATATTCCCCTTATTTTATATAATACTATATAATGCGCGCGTTTTCAAGATGGAAAGTTAAAACTACTCAAAAATTTAGAGTAATAAACGGAAGCTTTAATTCCTTTTGGTTATTGTTTTTTACTAATTACTAGGCAAATTTATAGCGCTTTTGGGATACTACTAAAATCTATTATAGTTCCTGCCTCTATACTAAAAATGAAAGTATACATTAATTAAAAAAGGTCACTGGTGGGCGACCTTTAGTTGTTATCTTCTTATCCTAAGTTTATCACTAGAAATGACCTATAGATAGTTGTTATCTTCTAATTCTAACTTTATCTGAAGTTGCGACACGTTCTTCAGGGCGAGCAGGGTTAGAGGGCGGAGGAGGATTGCCTTTAGGAATGGCATCAATTCCACGTTTAACCAAATTACCTTTATGTGCTCTATTGTATGCGCGTAAGAACTTCTTCTTTCTATATATCATGATGCCAATTATTACAAGCATTACCACAAAGATTGCTCCACCAGCATATGCAATATAGATTAACATAGATCTATCAACATCTATTCCCATAACTGATCCGTATACTGTATCGCCTTCTTCGCGAACAGTGATATTTGCAGTTGTAGCTAAAACATATGTATCAAGCCTATCGGTTGGGAAGGATACACTCTTTCCATCCTTATTAATAACTACTCCATCCATAGGAGCCATAGTGCCATCTGCATATAGTCTATATACTGCAAATGTTGTGTAATTATAGAATTCCTCAGGAATAGGAAGGGTTACTTCTATTTCCCCAGTATTATATTGTGAGCCCCATCCGCTTAGCCCTACTTTATGCATAGAAACAATTGCCCTTGATGCAGTTGAGGGTAGTGTCTCCATAAGGGTCTTTTGAGCCTCATTAAATATTTCCGTTGTATTGGCATAAGGGATAACTTCAACGGCAACCGATACTTCCTCACCAACAAGTGATTTACCATATATGCTGATGCCAGATGTAGTGTCTTGCAATAAATACACTTCACATATTCTCTTAAGCTCTTTAAGTTTATTAAATAAGTTAGCATTAAATACAGCTTTTTGATCCGTTGAAAGGCCTAAGTATGCTGAATATACTCTAATAACATTTTCATAATCTCCCTTTTCAACTATATTCATTGCAGGAAGAGATACTGTGCTCTTTTGAATATTTCTTACTTGTTGCATTAAAGCATTGAGTTTTGCATATTCAGCAAGAAGCTTTTCATAATATGTACCATATGTCCCCTCTTTAATCTTATCTTGTTGCCAATCTGGATATCTTACTAAGGGATCTAAAGAGGTGAAATAATCAACGTATTTTTTCATATCTGGATAATCAGATACGAGTTCAAAAGTTGGCCTTTGATTAATTGTAACTAAATATGCCCTATAATCTGCTACTTGTTTTTCAAGTGTATTGATTCTATCCCATAGCCTTGCAATGGATGTTCTGAAGTATTCACTCCTTGACGCTGAAAGTGCGTTTGTAGCTTCTGCTGCTTGATATTGATTTTCATATGTGCTAAGTAGTGCAAGGTGTTCATCATTTAATTCGATGCTTGTTGTTTCTCCACTTACACTTAACGGGAAAATAGTCATATAAAACTTTAGTTCAGCTTTATTTCCCGCCTTATCGGCAACAACTATATGCACATAGCCGCCATTTGAATTATCAACGGTATTGGTTGCAATAATATGTCCGTTTGAAAGAGGGAAGTTGTTATACATTGCTGATTCTAAGTTATCTTCCGTATATGTTATAACCTGATCAATGTAGTAAACATTTGGTACAGCTGGGTCGTTAGAATTAACAATGATGCCTGAATGGATTACTGGCTTAACAGAGTCAATATTCACTTGAAATTCTTTTTGCACCTGTAAGCCTGATGCACTCTTTGCAACAACAATAACTCTTGAAATAAGTGTGAAACTCAATGTTGAATTTGTTGCCCACGGAGTAACCATTTCTGGGGTGTTGTAATCGTAATATGTATAATTTACTGTTGAAGCAGAAACATTAACTACTTCACGGCTAAGTACAACTTCAGAAGCATTTGTCCACTGTGCGCTAACTAGTCTACCACCAGGGACACCTCCATTCATCGCTTGACCAATTAATTTAAACTCGGGACTAATCTTGTCGATATTAAATTTTAAATCATAGTTTTGATAGGATTGTGTTGCAACGGATTTGGCTTGCAAGGTAATACTTACTGTACCATTACCATTTACAAAATTAATTCCTGCATTTGCGGCAATAATGTCATCAGTTGACAACCTGTTTGTGCGCATAAATTGATAGTCTTCTGTTCCGACAATCTTATATTGATAAATAACTCCACTTGGGATATTATCATTTCCGGAAATCTCTAATAGTATTGCGCTTGGATACCATCTATCCCTTGCATCTTCAATTGAAATTGAAGGAATTTCGGTGGTACTTAGATGAATGTTATCATCGCCAAGATGTGGCACATCAACGTCAATTTTTATTATGACTGCTCTTCCAAGGAGCTTTTCAGCACCAGCTAGGTTAGTAATCTTAAATTTAACCGTTCCCTTAAAGTTTCTAATAACTGCCTCTGGGAACAATGGATCTGCTTCACCAACAAATCTTACCTCACCATCTATATTAAACGGAGAAGGAGTAGAATTATATCTAACCCAAGGCTCGTTATCAATTTGATACCAGTAATATACGCCTGTTTGTGAAGTTGGTCTTATCCTTACGGTCGCCCTATCTGTCCAGTTAAACTCATATGCGCCTGAGGCTCCAATAGTTCCACCAGCGATAATCTCGGCGTTGATTTCTACGGTTTCTTTAAAAACATGTATCTTGTATGCCGCAACATCATCATTACTCATGAGATTATTTTTAGCATAAACCCAATAGTATGATTCAGTAAGTGCTTGGGTTCCTACAAGTTGAGTCCAGCCAGGTGCGGTAATTGCTGGCGGTACTGTTTCTGCTTGAGTTGTTGCTCTATAGTAGAAAGTAATTGGTGCTTTTTGTTTAAAAATACTTGCTGGATCGACAATCGATTCCGTGCTTCTTAAAGATATAGTATTTGTGCTGTATACATGGTATATACTAGCATCGCTATCCCATACGACCTCACCTTTAGTTTGGCTTATAGCATACACAATTCTTGGCGTTGATGTGTCGACTTTTACTTGAACATCTATTGGTGTACTTGGGTGCCCAGCTTGGTTAATTGCCCTAAAGGTAATATATCCGTTAAAGCTCGAATATTTTCTCAGTGAAAACTCATCAGGATTTCCTGCAGTTAGTGCATCATCATTTGCTTCTAATTGGTCAAAATACCATTTAATGCCGCCAAACAAGAAGTTTGCGTGACCATCCGACTCAACGGTATCATTTACATCATTCCAAATTCCACTAGAGCTTACATTTAACCTATATTGATACTTAGTTACAACAATTGGGTCATTTTCGTATTGAGAAGCTTGTGATATGTCTAAAGAGAAGTCAATTGGATCACCTAGCCAATCATTCCCAACAGCTCCAGCAACTTCAATGGCATAATTTCTAACATCATATCTAAAAATGACATATTTTGTTTCGGTTCTTAAAATTGTCCCATCTCTCTTTTGAACCCTAGATTCAAGATAGAATATGTATTTAAACTCTCCCTTGCCGCCTTCAGTAGGCATATTAATGATAAACTCTTCACCATTTCCAAGTACATATGAGGCAGGAGGCGCAACAGGATTATTTTCCGATTCAAAAGGAGCATAAAAGTATCTAAAGTGCCCAGTGTGATTATTAATAAACCTTACGCGAATGTTATTAGCAATGGCACCTTGACCAGTAATATCAATATTTGAAGCCATAACTGCGCCAGTAGAATCCAATAGATCAGCTTCAATTGCGCTAAAAGTTATTTCTGAAGTGTCGATGTTAACAGGAACGGCAATATACTTAAAAATACCTGCTCCACTCTTAAGTACATATCTATATACGCCAGTATTTGCCACTGAAATTTCAAATTTACCATCGTTCGTTTTTGGTATTTGAACAGTACTTTGTTGCGTTTCATTTATCATTTTGTATAGAACAGTACCTGAAATATTAACTTCTGGGGAAATGGTTATCATTACTTCGCCAGCAGACCAATCACTAGGCCCAAGAATAGTAGCGGTTCCTGATATTGTAGCAGTTACTAAAGCTACAGGTTCTTTTAAATCTAAGTTTAGTACAGGAGTTCTGAGCGCTACTCCGTTTCTATCAATTTCGACTTTATTTTTTGCCCTATCATAGATATAGAATGACATAGTAGTGCCATTAATATCCCTGTTTATTTCTGCAGTAAAAGTAGCTTTTCCATTCGATACCGATGAACGTGTATATGGTAAAAGTGCAGTAGTTCCCGTGTCTCCCGTAAGATAGCCATATATTTCATACTCATTTTCGGTATTTAAAAATACTGGTAATAGGAAATCTACCTTTATTTTTTCATTTACCCAAAGTTTTGAGTCCCCATTAACTAAACTTGCTTTAGGGTAATATGGCTGAATTGTCATATCTACGCCGAAGTTTTCTCTTAGTACAGTAACTGTAAACTGTCTTTCACTAACTAAACCTGCACCAGTTCTAACTCTAATGAAGTAAGTTCTATTCACTATAGGGGTATTTGCTGTTGCAGTATGCTCTAAAATATAGTTTGCGCCACTAGCAGGAATTGGAATATATGTTGCAGCACCTGCACTTGTTTTATATTCAAAATAAATTGGGTTTCTAGGATCCGCTTGAACTGCTGTATTATTCATTGTAAAAATTATACGGTTTTGAGCATACCCTGCACGTTGATTTGGTCCTTCAACAGCTCCCATGGTGATAATTTCTTTATTCTTATCATCTCTTGCATTAAGCAATAGAACTGGAGCCACAGTATCGATTTGTGCAACAAAATCACCGCCACTATATATTATTCCTGAACCGCTAACGGCTCTAAAGGATAGCTTCATACTTTCATTTGCTTCGTAAACAAATATTCCACTACCACTTACTTCGCTTAGGTCATTCCAACCATTGGCATCAAAATATTGATACCTTGCACCTGATAAAAGAGTGATACCTGCATCGGGAGTAATAATGTATCTTACCCTAGTGGATGACCATTGCCCAGTCAAATAATCGGTATTATCAGTCTTTTTTGCTTGGACATCAAATACAGGGTCTACCTTATCTATGTAAACTTTTAAATCTCCGTTATATACCCTACTAGTTTGACTTGATCCATCATATGAACGAAGATTAATTCTTCCGCCATAACTAACCACTAAGCTTTCTGGGCCTAAAATAGTTGCAGTGTATGTTTTTGTTTCACTATTATATGCAAAAGGTTGTTCCTCTCCACCAACAAGTGAATAGTGAACAGTCGCATTAGTTTCTTCCCTTGTTTTAACTTCTAGCGTTACACCTGCAGACACCCAAGTTTGATTAGCCGCATTAGCAATTGGATATGGTCTTTCAGTTGCGCCATCATTGTAGCTTGCTGAGACAGAAATGATGTCGTATGCAGCAGAAGTAGCAGATGTATCAACGATAACCTCTATCCAATACGAACTAACATATTCCTCTTGTGTTTCAAGCCCAGTGCTTAAAATCTTAAAATACATATACCTATGGAAGATGTTCCCAGGCTCTGAGTTAATTTGGTTAAGTAAAGAAATATTCCATCCATGATCATCAAAGTCCTTGGAAATTCCGCTAGCGGGGTCTGTTGATTGTAGCCAAGTAAGTTCAGCTGATGTTTTGGGGTTGTAAACATATGAATTGTGTATTGCGTAATTTATGTCAGAATAGTTAATGATTGCAGGGTCTTTTAACTGCACAAAGAAATCTTGAAGCTCCGTTGCTCCATATACAGTTATTCCTGACATATATCCTTTAGTATCTAATGTGAAATCATACTTATCTCTAATTTCATCGGGAGTCATATCTATTAATACTTCCACCCATTCCGTCGATATATATGTCTCACTAATGGCAGTATTTTCTACTTTAAAATATACAAACTGATGAAATGAATTATTTTCAACATATCCGTTGGTTACTTGTTCAAGAGAAAAGTCTATTGTAGCAACTCCAGTTTCATCGTTGTATTGAACGGCTTGGCCAAGTTCTGGATCAACATCAGTTAGAGCAAGTAATTTTACCCAGTCTTCTTCACCAATTGAAGTGAGGGGGTTTACCTGAGTTGCGGAAAAAGTATAATAAAATCTTATGTCCTTATTGTCTCCGACATATGAACCAGTGAAACTTCTAGTAAGAGCTAACTCAAAAGTTGGTAAATTGTATAAATCGGTTTCGATACCGGAAATATATGTGCCAGTATCAACATTAAAATCATATTTTCTTTGGAGTTCTTCTTGAGTAAGTGCCGAGGCTGTATTTACGGAAACTGCTAGTATGGAAAAAATGCATGCAACAACTAGGATGCTTACTATAGCCATCGCAAAGAGAGAAATTCTCCGAGACTTTATTGCATTCATTTAGACCTCTTTTCCTAGCAAGAGTGGTACTAAAAACGCCTAGGTACACACATACACACTCCGCGTATTATGATAATATCATATTAAGTACTAAGTCGCAAGTACGCGCGCGGACTCTTAATAACTAATTATTTATTAAAGTGAAGACAATTAACTAATAGGTTAGCCTTACTTTAACAAAGCTCAACACTAAATATTCACGACAAATTCGGTTGATTAATAAAAGTTTCATATTCATTATCCACTAATACAATAAAAACGACCCTATTATGGGCCGTTTTATGTTTTTTGCTGGTTATCTATTTATATTTAGAAATTACTCGTCATCCTCTTCCTTATCGTCATCCTCTTCAACATCTTCTATATCAATATCTAACAACTCATCATCTTCCTCTTCGCCAAGAGTTTCCTCTTTTTCGATTTCTTCTTCAGCTTCTTCGTCATCAACTCCTGCAAAATCTAAATCAGCGAAAGGAGTATCATCTTCAGCCCACTCTTCAGCAGCAAGTCCTTCAAGTGATTCCGCATCAGGATCGGTAATATCTTCATCCGAAATTACTTCTACTTCTTCCTCTACTTCTTCAAGCTCTTCAATTTCCTCTTCTATGCCTTGGATTGCATCAAAATCATCTTCAGCATCTATTTTTACTTTTTTAGCTAGTTCTAAAAGACAGTCTTCGCAATACTTCCCGCCTGGAACCACAAAATTCTTCTCACATCTTGGACATAATTCTTCCTCAAATTCATCCTCATCTCTGATCCCTTTGAGTTCTGCAATACATACTGCACAATATTCTTCAGTCTCTAGAATATAGTTTATCTCGCATCTTGGACATTTTTTGTATTTTCCCATCAATTTACCTCCTGTGGGGTTTCAGCATCCTATTAAATCAAGCAATGATTACCCTTATAGAATTGCGTATATTATATTAACCAATAGCCAACTTGTAAATAGTTTTTTCGTGATATATTTAAGTTTTTTTGTAATTATTACTTACTTGATAGTTTTTCAAGCACTTTACTTACACTCACCCTTTATTTTGAGGTTAAGTCTATTTGCGTAAGGATAATATATTGAGCGTATTCATTTGTCAACTGATTTTTCTATTATTTGTTCTATCCTTTATTTCTTTTTATTTAATTATTTTAACTGACGCAGATGCAAATATTAAAATGCGTTAACATCACTAATTTATTCATAAGCTTTACTTCAAGATTATACATATATCTTTTTTTTCATAAAGCCATTAACATATACGCTACAAAAGAAAAACCACCTAGTCCCGAGGTGGCTTTCTTTTTTTCCGATTTCTAGTATCTTTACTCTGCTTCTTCTGTTGTTGGCGGATCAACTAACATATCAATCTCATCAGCATGAGAGAATATGCCTATTCTTGTTGCCTTCATGGTTTTTGCATCGTCACGAACTACTGCGGAAAGGTCTAGGAAATACGTGTAATTTTTCACGTCTGAATTAAAGAAATATATAGTGTTATACACTTTGTCATATGTTAGCCAGGTTGTTAAGTAGCCTGAGTTATATAGTGCCATAGCGCCTTCAATTGATATAGTGTATGTGTCACCTGCTCTGTTCAATACTTTAATCCTATAGAGTTTATTGGAAACAATGTATTCAACCTCAACAGTTTGACCATTATCAGTAAAGGCCAGTATTTTGGGCGCTGAAACTGATATTACAGGAGTAAAGACCCAAGTGTTATCGATTCCTTTAACGCCTAAATCATAGCTATCAGAATCAAGTGCTAAAATATTACTATCATTTAATATATCGAATGAAGTGTATGAAACACCACTAGTATATCTAACTTCGTTTGCCCAAACAAATGAGAGTGTTGTGTCAAAATCATATGAATAATTACCTTTTGAGCCAGTGTTCGGGCCACTATCAGTTTTGGCAAAAAATAGTCTAACTTTATTGTCTGCAAGAGCCTTAATGTCAGTAAGATTTAACCTATATCCCTTACTATGCTCAAGCTCCTTTCCTTCGTAGGAATCTAGACCATTAAAAATTTCTTTTGCAGATTCCTCACCTGCAGTAAAAGCAAAAACATGATTATGATAATTAGCTGTACTTTCATCGTTTTTCGTATAGAAAATAGTACTTGCAAGAGTATTTACTATTTCGGTATATGGTAAAAACTTAAAATCGCCAATTTCTGTTACTATTTCGCGATCCTTAAATTTTCTTGAACTTAGATCAATTTCATGAAGTGCGAGTTCTCTAACATAAAGTAAATATCCATTAGGGGTTACTCTAAATTGTGCAGCATAGTCGTCAAATGAGGCAATTTTTTGTGTTCCTGTCCCATCTAGCTTTGTTCTCATTAGGTCCATTTTATCAGTCATAGGTTCACCCTTGCTGTTTTTTGCAATTGATGGGGTCGTGTAATAAAGATATTCGCCTACAACAACAATTCCAATATTAGCGCTAGAATTATATACGTTCTTAGGAACGATTGTTACCAGTGTTTCTAGTTTGGGCTTTTGATTTTCAAGCTCAACTCTCATAATAGCACCGGCCTCAACACTTCCAAACTCGTTATCGCCATCCTTCCCAGCATAGCCATTAATGAAATAAAGGTACTTACCTACTCTAACTG
This sequence comes from uncultured Christensenellaceae bacterium, assembly GCA_964392385.1. Taxonomy (GTDB): domain Bacteria; phylum Bacillota; class Clostridia; order Christensenellales; family DTU072; genus MWEH01. The sequence goes on from CAYMPR010000023.1 coordinate 12,331, forward strand.
CAAGACCATTATTCGAGGTTACATCGATATTTGACCAATCAGTGTCAATAGCATCTGTTTTATAGTTTTCATTACATCCTACAGTAGTGAGTATCACTGACGCACTCAGTATGATGCAAAGTACTACGATTAAGTATCTTTTATTCATATCCTCTCCTAAACGTTGGAATTGCCCTTAAAGTATTATATATTTACATATATCGTTTTGCAACGCATTTTTGTTGTCGAACATTTCTCCACATGCAAAGTATTGTTTTTTGACCTTTTTTTCTCCATCAACAATATCAATAATTGCAAAGTGCTATTTCAACTTTTTCTCTTTTAATATCCAGTTTTATTCTTCGAACATATCTCTAATTGCTGGGAACACCATTGTTGGATGTATCCCTGAATCAACTAGCATTTCTTTTGTAGTCTCGCCAGAAAGCACAAGCACTGATTGATAGCCATTGTTAATCCCAAACAAAATATCCGTATATAATCTGTCGCCAATCATAACTGTTCTTTCTTTAGGAATATCAAATAAGCTTTCTATGATTTCCGCCATTGGAGCGTGTGGTTTACCGCAGATTACACTCGGTGACCTTCCACTTGCACTCTCAAAAAGTGTCATCATTGCACCTACATCAGGCATGTCTCCAATATCCGATGGGCACACTATATCGGGATGTGTGGCAAAGAACTCTCTTCCTTTTTCCAGCAAAATATTTCCTTTCCAAATCTTCTCATAGGTTAAAGTTGTATCAAAAGCTAATAGAAATATATCTGCATCCTCAGCAAGCGGAATTCTCGCTTTTTTTAGCTCTTCAACAAAACTAGGAGTTCCTACAGGATAAACGGTCTTCCCTGGCCTTCTAGTGTGCAAGTACCTAATTGCAGCCATTGTAGAGGTAATAATTTGCCAAAGGTCCACAGGATAACCCATACTGGATATCTTTTTTACGTACTCTTTTTTATCTTTGGAGCTATTGTTTGTTAAAAAACAAACCTTTTTGCCAAGTGCAGTGAGCTTTTTTAGGGTATCTACCGCACCTTCTATGGGAGTATCACCAAGATACACTGTACCATCCAAATCGAAAAGAAAAAGATCTGCATCTATTTTTAAAGCCATTGTTTAAAATCATCCCTATTTATTCTTATGTGCATTTTTGCCCATAGTGAATATAAGATACCACGAAAATATATTTATGTAAAACAAAAAGTTGTGCGCATATAATAGAACGTGCATTTAAGAGCTACTAATCTAGTAAAGTGCTTATGCCTGTAATCAATCTATAGCAACAAATGTCCAATTTCATTTCTTGATTTTCGTTTTATCGTGAAAGTAGAACAGGCTTAACTATCTAAATGAACATCTTGATTTTTGGCAATCCTTGCTAACTTAAGTATTCTATTTGGTCTATTATAATTGTTTCCGACAAATTGGCATAACTCTTCTAAATATTTTCTTCCCCCCTCAGCCCTTGCTATCAAGTCTTCAGTCTTAAGCAACTTCATCAATTTTTCTGGCATATCAATTTTTCCTATGTCTTTATTGTAAGGACAAATGTCTTGACAGGCATCGCATCCTAAAATGCTCTTATGTAAAAGAGTCAAGTCAACCTCCGTTTCTTCTACATGATCGCTTGCATAGCGCAAACAAATTTCCTTGTTAAAACCCTCGTTAAGAGCACCCGTTGGACAATGGATTATACAGTTATCACACGTGTCACAATATAGCTCTTGCCCTATAAAACCATTAGTTAAATCAGTTTCAATTACACTCTGTAGCTCCATTGCACTAAGTGCTACTCTTGTCCCATAAGGAGGAATTGCTATTAGACAATTCTTTAATAATATTGCACATTTAGAATCCACAAATAGAGCTTTTAGATTCCCTTTATAGATACTTGCGCCATATTCACAAAGTTCACCTTCAAGGTGCTTGGAAATAAAATATAGCTCATTTGAAGCTGGGTAAAAGGCATTAATATTAACATATCCTTCTGGAAGATCTTTAAAAGGCTGGTATGGTTTATAGAGCAAAACATATGCCTTATTGTCCTTATGCACGATGAAAAAAGTATCGATATATTTTTTAATAATTTTCTGTATTTGCAAGTGAAACTCCCACTATAAGAAACTAATATTTAATTAATTCTCTTGGCTTATTTAAGGTTTTAACGCGCTATTTTGTATTGAAAAAGAGCGTGAAATATAGTCTCTAAAACTATTAATTTTGACTTTAAATCTGCATGATTGCTCATTTAATGTAGCAAAGAGAATTTATTATTGTGAGGTTAAATACTATTATTTTGTGGGTAATAATTCTATTTTACTACATTAATTTTGTGTCAATTCCATTTTCTCTAAAGATATTTTGTGCCTTAATATCGTTTCTTAACGCTACAGCAGATCTAATTCCTATTATATTACTAATAAAGATGTTGTCGAATATACTTAGAACTGACTTTAGAGAGTCTATTCTTAGCCCTGTAGCTCTACAGTTACTAAATGTGGAGTTACTTACGCTAGCGTTACCCACAAGTATATGAACTGCGTTACCAACATATTTAAAGGATGAGTATTGTATTTCTGCTGAACCACCTTGTAAATATAACCCAGTTGCAAATCCAAGTATTGAAGTTTCTTGTAGGTATACAGTGCCTTTAAACTCTGAACTCGAGGAAACTACGCGGGAATTTGAGGTGGTTTGCATTGATCCACCAACAAATGGCAAGTCTATAAAGCTACATCTATTGACGGTTAAGCTGGCTACATCTTTTCCAACGGTAATTAGGGCCGCATCAGGCTTTGAATACATCTTAACTATATCAAGGAGAAGTGCTCCCTTAGTTACTGTTATTAAATCAAATACGACAGCTATTTCATCTTCTTCACCACTTAAATTATACGAGCCAACTATAGAAACAGCGGCGTTTTTATTTAGCGTTATTGTGCCATAGTTTCCTGCTCTTAAGTAAAGTCTAATAGTATCACCATCTTTAATTAGAGAAATTACATTGGTGAGTTGGGCCTTATTGTCTATTACTCTGGTGTTTGGAAGCGCTGCTGTAATATTATATGTTCCGTTAATTGCTCCCTTAATAACATAGTTATTGTGGGTTATTGTACCTAGATTTGAAATAACTAGTTCATACGAACCTACCATATGTCTTCTCGTTAATACTCCACCTGACCAATTTACTATTATGCTACCAAATATGCCTAGTTCATCGGTACCTTGTAGCCCTGTTACACTTTGGTTACTCGCATCGACTATTGTAACTGCGCTATTTAATCCCTTAAGGGGTTCTAGGTAATCTGAAGACAAATTGCCGACTTTTATATATACTTCCTTAGGCCTAATTTCAACAATTTGGCTTAAAAGCTGTTGATTTGATGGCACTGGATATCCCGTATTATAGCTTGGATAATTAAGGCCTCCATTGATTTGAACATCTACCCTATATGTTCCAGCATTTCTAAGTGTAGAGCCCGCAGGGAGCATAATTCCTCTTACTACATCATAATATGAATAAGTAACAATAATATCTCCAGGAATTGGATTTGGAAGCCCATTAATTGGCACATTAAAGGCTGTTCCTGTGTAATCTAAGATATGTTCGAGAGAATATGAAACATTTTTCTTGGTAATTCTAACAATTATTGAATATGATACTCCTTCCTCTATGTCATAGTTTCTTTGGTCATCGGAAAATCTTACTGTCATATAATAATTTCCTGCATTAATAGGTCTAATACCCGCCTGATATTGTGGCGGCTCACCAAACACATAGTTTGCGAAAATCAATTGGTATATAACACCATCTGGTATGCCTGAAATTGCAGGTATTCTTTCTTGACCATTATATTCAAATGTTACTTCATTACCAAGTGGCAAATCGTCACCTAAATGGAAGAAAATATTATCTCTAATAACCTGTGCTTTTGTTATAACTAGCCTAAAGGAAACACTCCCAGTTATGTTATAGTCATCATCATCATTTACAATTATTCTTACCAAATATTCAGGAGCACCAAGGGCTGGAACATTAGTAGGCTGAGTATGTATCCAAGTTGCCCCTCCATCTATACTAAACTGAATGGTGTACCCTTGAAGCTGTCCAAATGAACCATCTGCTCTTAAGAAATTAGCGAGTGTTATATAGTTTTTAATATCAAGCGCTTTTCCCGAATAGACTCTATTGAGATATGCTTTATTTATTTGAACATCCTGTTGAGTTATGGCTTTCTTTTGAACAACTATAGTTAATTTTCCTTCAATTATTGCGCCATAAGCATTCTTGAAATAACATTTTGCATCATATCTTCCCGCTAAATTGGTATTAACCTCATCAAGTACCCATAAAGGCCTAATTCCACTAGTAGTAAGTGGCAAGTCGGATGCTTTAATTATTGAACCTAAAGGAACTGAATACGAAGATTGCTCAAATACTGCCTCATCAATTTCAATACCCGTATATTGATATTTCGATATTGGTAGTTCAAACGTAACGGCTAATTTTTTGGCTTCTGTTTCAGAAAGTGATGCATTTCCGTAAAGCCTTGAATTGTCGCTAAAAGACAAGAAGGTATATGAACAATTAACTGTTGCTTTCATGTTTACAGTGTCATAAGTTATATTATCTACCTCTATATAATCACCATCTGCTGTAATAATGATTCTAGAAGGTAGTAGAGTTGTCTCAGGACCAGGTAGATACGAGTTATTTCTACTAACACCAATTGCTATGACATCTGTAATAAATCCACCCTTCTTGTACTCGGTAATAGTCGTTACTGATCCTCCCATATCAATTGTTGTATTAACTGTTCTAATTGCAAATAGTTTCGGATCAATAACTATAATATTAAACAATATGTTGTTATCATCTATTGTTCCAAGCGTAGCGGGGACATTTG
>CAYMPR010000024.1:0-17150 GCA_964392385.1 uncultured Christensenellaceae bacterium
ATTTGGATTAATACTCTTGCTGGTAGCTACAATAAACTAAGCGAAAAAAAATTGATAGCTGTTTTCGGCAAGGGCTTTGAAGTTCATATTCGTTATGTACAAAAACGAGGCGAGCTTATAGGAGAAATCCAAGGATATAGTAGAGTGGTCGCTTGTGGTGGCGACGGAACACTAAGTACTTTATTAAACACACCTAATCCAGATGAAAGTCAGTTAATTTTTTGTCCTTTTGGTACTATGAATGAAAAGTTTAAAGGCGCAAATAAAAAGGTTTTTCATTTTGATAAACTAGGCGTAGCAGGCAGTAAAGGTTTTTCCTATGTTTTAGCAACAGGTTCTTTTACTCCTCTTGGCTATCAAGTAAAAAGTAAGATAAAAAAGAGGCTTAAAGCCCTTGCCTATCTTGGTCAAGTTTTAAGAGAATATAAGGTTGCAAAGATAGATGCTGAAATTATTGTCGATGACATTGAATTTGCTGACATTTATACCTTAATAATGATAATAGATTCCCCAAGATGTTTTGGTTTTAAATTTAATCGAATATTTGAACCAAACTCAAATGACATGCATCTTCTATTAATTCGCTCTCCAGGAGAAAATACTTTTAAAAACAAAGTAAAAATTTTTTGGCCTTTCTTTCGTTCGTTTTTCTTAGGCTTCAACAAAGAATTCGAAAACGAAAATGTTTTATTCAAGCCCTTCTATAAAATGGATCTTACGTTGAAAGCCCCAGAGGTCTTTTGCCAAGATGGGGAGCGACTCGAATTACCAGAAGGTAAACTTCATGTTGAGCGGACAACAATTAATCCTGGCGTCACAATTTATTCAAGAGGCACAATCAGAAAATTACATCGGATTAAAGCTAGTATTTAGTCTTTTATTTCTATGAGCTTTTTATACCCTTTTGCTAGATATCTATATTTGAATAATAACTTGATAGACCTAACAAAAATACCCCATCCAGCATAAAATAATTCACTCTTTTTAATGTGTGTAACAAACCCCTTTTTAGAAATTCTATTGTATTGAACTACCGTATTTGCCTTATACATTGATTTGGGCCTACTTTCATTCATTTCAATTAATCTAAATGAATCTTTCTCTTCTTTCGGGTACCTGCATTTAGGTATAAGGTATCCATTTAATGTCATAACAAGAGTCCTATACTTAGGCTTATTCCTTGCTGTCTTATAAAAGGTTCTACCCTCTATATCGAAACCTAGGTCTTTTAATTCATCTTTTGAATACTGTTTTATCATACCAGCTCTAAGCTGCTTATGCTTCATTTCAGCATCAATATTAAGGAAGTATTTTGGGCCTTTAAGAAAATCATCATAAGCTAGAAATATTTGTCTTATTGGCAGATATCTATGGTAAATTAACTGTCTTGCAATGCCCCTTATCATTTTTTTGATTTCTTGAATTGGACCATGTTCATCTTTGTGTAAACAGTTAATAATTGCCTCGTTTCTTTTTATGTAATATTCTAATTCGCTTGAATATTTTGAATTAAAACTTTCATGCCAAACACCTATGCCATTTGTTACTATAATTTGGTTTTTTGCCCTAAGTGAGTACTCTATGTCATCACACTTAATAAATAACTGTAAAGGTAAACCTATTCTCTTCACGGTAGTAACGCTCATACAACAGCACCACCAAGCGGTGTATTGTGTAGGTAACTCATATTCATTTTTTACTACATCTTGGGCATGTCTCAAGTTATAGCCGAATTTATTTGCAGAGATAAATTTACCCATCCATCTTGCACCCATTTCATGTTGAAAATATGGCTTTTCAGCAAGTAGCATTGAGCTACCAATAGTTAGTCTTTCAGCGTCAAGTGCGTTTTCGGTCCAGAAAATTATCCTTCTTAAGATCTCAGTTTCAAACTTAATATCATCGTCCATCAAGAGGAAATGAGTATATTCGCTTCTTGCACATACTTCTTTAATACCTCTAGTAAAACCGCCCGAACCACCTGTATTTGGGTTAGGGAAAAGCATTGCTCCTTCTAAATCTTCCTGATGTAGAGTTTTGCCATTGTCTATTACAAAAATGCCAATTTTTGAAGATAAGTCAGCATCCTCATTTTTTAGTAAGTTTATCCTATAAACATTACTTTTGACATACTCTTCTCTTCGATACGTGCAAAAAACAATTCCAATTTTAGATTGGCGCTTTGCTTCTTCAATAGCTATATACTCTCCACCTCTAAAGCTTGCCCCCTTTTCACCCTCTAATTCAATATAGACTATTCCTTCACCTTCAAGACTTTCAATGTCAAAATCAAGAATATACTCACGTTCATTTATAGAGCTACATAACTCTTCTTTTATAATACCCACGGAAAAATTAGACTCTAAAAGCGCCCAATAAACGTCATCATATTCACTTCTATCTTGTTTCATTAGCACTTTTGCATATTTAATTATTACTTTGATATTGCCTTGAGCAAAAAACCTGAACTGTAGCTTAGAAATTGCAGCGTATTTTTTCAGTTTTCCATATGAAATAGCGTTAAAATATGTCAAAAAAGATGTTGTACTTTCTTCCAAAAATATCAGTCTATCTGTGCCGAAATCTATTTGAGAATTCCCTCTAAAATATAACAAGATGTCTTCGCATACTTTTTCTTTTTCAGGATAAATTGTCTTTGCAATAATATTAGTCAAGCTTCTTTCTCCTATAATGATTAAGCAATATTCTCTTAAGAATTAAATTCTTTTTTTACTAGCTCTAGTGCAGCTAAAATAACTTTGTCCATATCATAATACTTATAACTTCCAAGTCTTCCACCAAATATTACATTTGGAGTTTGAAGAGCTAATGTTTCATATTTTTTATACAAAGCAGTATTCTTTTCATCGTTAATTGGATAGTATGGCTCTTCGCCTAACTTCCATTCGCTCGGGTATTCATAACTTACCACAGAATTTGCTTGTTTCCCAAATTCAAAATGCTTATGTTCTATAATTCTTGTGTAAGGAATTTTAGATGAAGTATAGTTAACTACAGCATTCCCTTGGACATTTTCTTTTTTCACTATTTTAGTGTCAAATCTAACTGACCGATATTCAAGGGGGCCAAATTTAAAGTCAAAAAATTGATCAATTAACCCAGTAAATACAATTTTTCTGTACTTATTCTTGTCAGTTTTTTTGAAAGTAAAATAATCGGTATTTAATAATACATCTACTCCATCTAGCATTTTATTTATTATTTGAGTATAGCCTCCTTTAGGAATTCCTTGATATGCATCATTAAAATAATTGTTGTCATAAGTAAAGCGTAGAGGGAGGCGCTTTATAATAAAGGCTGGCAAATCAGTGCATTTTCTTCCCCATTGCTTTTCAGTATATCCTTCTATTAGCTTATGATAAACATCTTTTCCGACTAATTTTAAGGCTTGCTCTTCAAGGTTTTGGGGCTCAATTATGCCAAGATCCCGTATTTGTTCCTCAATAATCTTTTTTGCCTCATCTGGTGTTTTTATTCCCCACATTTTTGAGAAGGTGTTCATATTGAAAGGGAGATTATAAAGTTCGTTTTCAAATATAGCCACTGGCGAATTAATATAATTATTAAACTCAGCGAAATTATTGACATATTCCCAAACATTCTTATCACTTGTATGGAAAATATGTGCCCCATATTTATGGACATTTATTCCTTCTATTTGTTCAGTAAAGATATTCCCGCCTACATGGGATCTTTTCTCAATTACTAGAGGCTTATATCCTCTCTTTTTTGCCTCATAAGCAAATATCGCACCAAATAAGCCACTTCCTACTATAAGATAGTCATAACCAATCATATTTTTCTCCTAGTTTCGCTTAGATAAATTTACCTTAGTGTATCAGCATAATGGCATTATATCAAATATTAGTATAAATTTCACTCGAATATGGGTTTTGAGCTTTAATAGAGTAATCTATTCTCCTAATTGCATATTAACCTAAAAACTGAATATTTTCTATTCTTACGAGGTATTTCTTCACTAGCCTATACCCGCATTAATTGACACTACGGCGTTACCATGATATTATCAATTCAATTTAATATATAAAGAGTATGTTGTAATAGCCGATTAGTTGTTACTACGTAAATAGAGGGGAAATGGCATTTACCAAACATGTAAAAAGCAGAGCTAATGTAATGCAGCTAAAAAAATCTGTTTATATTTTAAACTCGCTTGTTAGTAAAAATATTAGAGCTCAATATAGAAACTCTGTTCTAGGTGTAGTTTGGACAGTTCTAAATCCATTATTAAATATGTTAGTTATGGCCTTTGTTTTTGGCCAACTTTTCGGAAGAACAATGCCAAATATTGATTTCCCTGTGTACGTTTTAGCTGGTAATACTGTTTTTGGACTAATGCGTATGACAACAGCTAGCGGCTTAACTTGTATGGTAGATAACTATGATATGCTTACAAAAACTCGTATACCATATTATGTTTTCCCCGTATCCCATCTTCTTTCAGCAGTAGTTAATTTCGGTTTTTCGTTTTTAGCACTGATTATTGTTATGCTTATTAGAATCCCAAATGGAGTTCATTTCTATTGGACAATAGTTTTGACGTTAGTTCCTTTTTTACCAGCTCTTATGCTGTTCTCTTTAGGTATCGCGCTTATACTTGCGACTCTATACATTCGTTTCAGAGATATTAAACATTTCTATAGCGTTATTCTTACTCTGTGGATGTATTTAACCCCTCTTTTCTATAACGCAGCAATTTTACCCGACAAAGTAAAACGCATTATGAATTTCAACCCAATGTTTCATTATGTCCAATACTTTAGAGATATTATTCAATCCGGTATAGTACCATCTTGGGAAAGCCATCTAATTTGCTATGGTTGTGGTATTATCGCTTTATTAATTGGAATTATCTTTTTTAACAGCCAAAAGAAGAACTTTATAATGTACATTTAAGGAATTTATGGATGATATATTAATTGAGTTAGAGGAAAATAAGTTAAATATTAAAGATTCATCTGACAATGAGCCTATTAGTTCTCCTGCAAACTCAACTAGCAATAATAATGAAATACTAATCGACGTTAAAGATGTATCTATGCTTTTTCGCTTGCCCGGAGAGAAAATTGATAATCTAAAAGAGTATTTTATTAAGTTTATTAAAAGAAAAATTAAGTATAAAGATTTTTGGGTATTAAATAACATCAATCTACAAGTACGGCGCGGAGAATCTTTGGCCCTAATTGGAAGAAACGGAGCTGGTAAAAGTACACTTCTAAGGTTAATTGCAGGAATAATGGAGCCCACAAAAGGCTTCATAACTACTAAGGGTGTGATGGCCCCTCTTTTAAAACTTGGGGCAGGATTTGATTCAAACGCTACTGGAAAAGAAAATATATTTTTAAATGGAGCTATATTAGGTTTTTCCAAAAAAGAAATGGAGAAAAAATATGATAGTATTGTTGATTTTTCAGAGCTTCATGATTTTATGAACGTACCAATAAAAAATTACTCTTCTGGAATGCTAGCTAGACTGGGCTTTTCTATCGCAGTTGATGTAAAACCCGATATATTAATAGTAGATGAAATACTAGCTGTTGGAGATGCACTTTTCCAAAAGAAATGTAAAAAACGCATAAAAGAACTACAAGATGGTGGAACCACTTTTATTGTTGTCTCTCATAGTATGGAGACAGTAAAAAGCTTATGTCAAAAGGCAGCTTGGATAAAGGATGGCAACCTTGCTATGTATGGTGAAGTTAGTGATGTTGCTTCAGCATATTTAAAATACTGCAATGAGATAGATCCTACAAACAAATAATCCTCATACTCAATAGTTATAAATCACAAATAACTAATCGCCTTTATTTTATGGAATCAAACAAGAAGATAATCGTAGCTCAAATAATTGGGAACTCCTCTTCAGGAGGAGTACCCAGTTTTGTTATGAACTATTTTAGAAATATAGATCGCAACAAAATTAACTTTATTTTCTATACTTATGGCCCCTCCCCTTTAGATGATGAAATAATATCTTTAGGTGGAAAAATAGTTTTTATGCCTGATGTTAGGAATTTTTTTAAATGTGTAACTTTCCTTAAGAATTCATTCCTAGAAAAAAAGGTTGAAATTGTTCATTCACATATGACAACACTTTCAGTAACCCCTCTTTTTGCAGCAAAACTAGCCCATATTGCATATCGCATATGCCACGCCCATTCTACTACGCATAAGATGGAAAAAACCTACCTAATAAAATCATTCTTAAAACCTTTTGCCACCATTTTTTCCACCCATCTTGCAGGTTGTAGTCACTTATCAATGCTTTGGCTTTATGGTAAAAAACAAGGTTCAATGGCAACACTTATTCCAAACGCAATCGATCTATCTAAGTTTTCCCCAAATCAAGGCCAAAGAAATGAGTTATTATCTTCAATGGGCTTAAAAGATAACTTTGTTATAGGAAACATTGGTCGTTTTGAATATCAAAAAAATCATTCCTTTTTAGTGGATGCTTTTGAAAAAACCCTGCTTTTAATTCCTAATGCAATTTTAATACTTGTTGGTAAAGGTAAGAAAGAGAAAACACTCAAAGATACAATTTTAAAAAAGAATTTGTCAGATAAGGTCCTCTTTTTACCTGAAATTATCGATGTAAACAAATATTATTCTCTATTTGATGTCTTTTGGTTACCATCTCTTTATGAGGGACTCCCTCTTGTCGCGATTGAAGCTCAAGCCATGGATATACCTTGCATACTTTCTTCTAAAATCACAAAGGAAACTGATATTAGCTGCAAATCTATATTCTTAGACATAAATGATCCTTCTCTTTGGGCAAGGGCAACCTACGAATTAATGCTAAATGCCCCCAGCCTAGATAACTATAATTTACTTAAATGTAAAGGTTATGATATTGCGGATGCAGCTAAAACATTATTAGACTATTATACTAGCCTAATATCAAAATAGGTTTTCCAACTTATATTTTTGTTAATTGCAGAATGTTTTTAAAGACCAATTTAACTATTCATTAAACAAATAAAAAACGATATATACCAATTATAGTTATGCGGATTTTTCCCTTCTTTTTTTGAGTATAAACTTTGGAGTAAAAAATACTATTATTGGCTTTAAAGCATATAAAAGGCTCATTTCTTTATTCTTTAAATTTCTTTTTGTTTCTTTATAAGCTTGAGCAAATTTTTGTTTTTCGCCTACAACATATAAGGAAGGGAGAAAACATCCCACTTTGCCCTCTTCTATCAATTTTTGGATAAATACTCCCGTCAATCTTTCGGAAATATACAACCTATGGTTATCTGTTGTTATTTGCTTTTCGAACTCAAAGAGGATAGCAAAAATCCACTCACAATATCTAAAAAAATCCTCTCTTTTAAAGATAAACATATTATGGAAATATGCTTTTTGGCCACCAAAGTAATTGTTAAAAGAGGGTATAAAATCCTTGTAATTATTTTTGATTATTTCCTCGACAATTTCTATATCTCGAGGGGAGTGTGCTAACTTATAATTTTGTCTAACGCTGTTTCTTTTTGATGGAATAGGAGCTATGAAATCACAACTATCTAATAATTTGTCCACAACGTCATTACTGTAGTTTGTCTCTTTAAGGATATCTTTATCCCCTGAGGTTTCATAATAAGATTTATGTAATTTTGAGAAGATGAAAAATCTTCTGTAGTGGCAAAAGCCGACATTTTCTGGACTACCTATCTTTTCATAGTTTTTCCATACCCAATATATTGCAGTTAATTCATTAAACAATAGGTTTTTAGAGGAAATATTATCTCCAGTATCATCAGATAAATAATCCATTTTGTTTGCATTTTTACTACTATCGATTTTATTCCCAAGTGCATTTCCTGCCATAATGGGCTCAAATACTTCATTTTTTAATATCTTATCCGTGGGTTTATGATAAATTACAAATATTTTTAATTTCATTGGTACTCCAATATCAAACTTAAAAATTAAATCGGCAGAGTTTTTTTATCAATTTTTTTAGAAAGGTTCTCTAATATAGTAGAATCTACATGCTCAATGAACTTTTGCTCTCCCTTCAATATGACTACAATTGTCTTGAAAAATAACCTTACATCAAAAGAAAAAGACTGATTATTTGCATAGAGCATATCATAATAGTTTCTTTCTTTAATATTTAAGTATCCATTACCTTTTACTTGTGCAAGGCCACTTAAACCTGGTTTGACTTTTAACTTTTCTTTTTCCCACTCTTCATATTCAGCTAAATACTCAACTTTTAGAGGCCTTGGACCGATAAAGCTCATTTCGCCACGTATAATATTAAGTAGTTGAATTGCCTCATCAAGCTTTGCCTTTCTGATAAACTTTCCTACTTTTGTAACATTTGAATTGTCATCGCATATTACTGGGTTATTTTTATCAAAGGCCACATTTGTTGAGTACATTGACCTAAATTTGTACATAAAAAAAGATTTACCATCTTTACCTGTTCTTTCTTGCCTAAAAATAGCTTTGCCTTTACTGTCTATGTAAATGGCAATTGTAACTATTAAAAAAATAGGAGATAAAAAAATCAGCCCAATTAGAGCAAAAAAAACATCTAGAAAAGCTTTAATATGTTTATACACTTCTTTCTCCTTGTACAATTATACCATTAAGCAATATTGTGTCAAATATAATACCCTTTTATACAGTTTTCTATATATTCAAACGATATTATGTCAAAAATTATTTTTTAAAGAGTAAAAGATATTATAATCGCTTGATAGTCGCCTATTCTTTTTTACAATGATGATTAATTGTCGCCCGTTCTTGTTCTTTAGAAGAGCATAAGATATACTATTTACATTAGGGCATTGGGAGGACATACCTTTTAAATGGAGAATTCAATTAAAACTAAGCTTACATTCAATAGCATATCAGATATAATTACTAAGTTTTTTTATACTGAAATCCCTTTGGCAATATTGTCTTTTTTCATTATTATTTCGTGGGTTTTTGAAATTGAGATTCTTGCATTTGCTATTGTAATACTTTATGCCTCTATCTCCCTTATATTTGTGGATGATACTATTCCTTTAATGCCTTGCATTATTTTAACCACCTTTACCGTGGCCGATGGAATTAATGTAGTAAAATATATAAATTTTGCCTATGCTGCAATAATAATTGTCGTAGCGCTTGTTTTCCACATGATAAAATACAAAAAACCTGTAAAGTTTGGGAAAATGTTTTTCCCACAGTTATTTGTTGCTTTTGCTCTTATTATAGGTGGAGCAACAACCATTTCTCTATCTCACTATTTAGGAACCCTCGCACTTAATTTACTATCAGGTATCGGCATTTTGCTCATGTATTTCTTATTCTATTTGTATAGAAATAAAGAAAAAAACATTGATACAAGAAAATATTTTGCAAAAATGTTAGCTTATGCAGGTGCAATAGTTTCCTTACAAATATTTATTTATCTTATGCGTTCAGATAAAAGCATTACCGAACTTGCCAATATGTTTATGGATCTAGGATGGGGAATTGATAATAATGCTGCAACCCTACTATTAATATCAGCCCCATTTACCTTATATCTTGCTACTACTCATTCTTCTTATAAATCTATCCCCTATGTATTACTAGGTGCAATTCAGTATTTTGCAATTGTACTCACTTTTAGTAGAGGGGGAGTCATTTTTGGAATTCTTTCAGCAATCTCCACGATAATATTTCTTATAAAAAAATCAAACAATAAGAAACTTGTGCTTCTCGCAGGACTTTTGGCAATCATATCTGCTTTGACTATTGCTTTAATGAAACTTGACTCTTTTGTTAATATGATTAGTGGAATTACATTTCAAGGTTCAGGAGATAATGGTAGGTTGTTGCTTTATAAAGAAGCTATTTTGGCCTTTTTAAATCATCCCATATTTGGCGTTGGACTCGGCTATCAAGGATCTAATTACGAGATTCGCTCTATATCATTTTATTTCTTTCATTCTACCTTTTTCCAAATTATTGCATGTACTGGTTTACTTGGAATAGTTGCTTACGGATATTTTTATTATTCAAGATATAAAATAGTTATTCAAAATTTGAAAAAATCTACTTTTACTATCTTTGCACTAATTGGCATGCTTGGTTTTGAAGGTTATTCAATGATTGATACTGGCACTTTTGTTCCTTTCCCTTGTATGATGCTTATGATGTTTCTAACAATGATTTTAGAGGAAAGTCTCCCATATACAGAGGGTTTAAATAACGATATTATTACCTGTATTATTAAGCATAAGAAACAGCAGCCTGTTGATAGCTTATAGATTATATTAAACGAAGAATTTTAAAAACGAACTATAATTAATTGTCAATGGATTGAATTAAACATTTTCCTTAGTTTGCTCCATAACGCAATTATAAAAAGGAGAATTTATGAAAAGAAATGGAATGTGTATATTATGTTTTTTGAAAAAAGCCTTAGTTAAGCCACCTAGAGCAAAAGATATTCAAAAAGCTGAAAAATATGAAAATTCTGCTGCTATTACTCCTCCTATGGGATGGTCTAGCTGGAATACTTTTAAAAATATTATTGATCAAAATGTTATTTACGATACGGCTGTAGCGATGAAGGAATCTGGGTTAAAAGATGCAGGGTACAGATACATAAATATAGATGACAATTGGGTATCATCCGAAAGAGATGCTGAAGGTAATCTCCAAGCAGATTTGACAAGATTTTATGATGGAATCCCAAACCTAGTAAATAAAATTAATGCTTTAGGGTTAAAAGTTGGTATCTATTCATCTAACGGAACACTAACATGTGAAGATTTACCAGCTAGTTTATATAATGAAAAAAGAGATGCCTCTACCATAGCAAACTGGGGGATAGAGTATTTTAAATATGATTTTTGTCACAATGAGCCAATATCTAAATATGCCCCCCTTCTTTATGGAATTTCTGTAGCAAAGCTTAAAGAAAAGAATGAAATTTTCTATTCTATTTCTAATACTAGTCTCACTGGACTTGCAAAAATCCGGAAGAATAAGTCAGTCCCAACGGGTTGCGTTTTAACAGGACTTGATGAAAACTTAGGTATTGTAGAATATTCAAACATTGAGGCTATAGAAGATGGCGAATATACTTTAACAATTGAAATTTTAAAGAAAGGCAAATACCAAAAATTCTTAGTTGCCGAAGTAAACTCACAAGATACCTATAATATATATTTTCCATCACAAAAAATCTGGAATAAAACGGCTAGATTTCAAACAAAAATTACTCTAAAAAAAGGCCTCAATACTATCAAACTATATAATCCCATAAGAAATATTATTGATAGCGCTATATTGCAATATAGATTTATGGGGAAATGCCTAAATGATGCTGCAAAAAATAAATCATTACTGAACAATACAACTTATAAGCCAATAGTGTTTTCCATTTGCGAGTGGGGTTTTAGAAAACCTTGGCTTTGGGGCGCAAGCGCAGGCAACCTTTGGCGAACCACTCCTGATATTCGCCCAGTATGGCCCTGGATTATGGCAATATACGAACGAAATGTAAAGCTATATAATTATTCTTGTTCTGGTGCGTACAATGACCCAGATATGTTAGAAGTTGGAAATGGAGAATTGACATATAACGAAAATATCGCTCATTTTTCTGCCTGGTGTATGATGAACGCTCCTCTCATATTAGGAAACGATTTAAGAAATATAAATAAAGAAGTTCTAGATATCGTAACAAATAAAGAAATGATAGCAATTAATCAAGATCCTCTATGCAAACAAGCTAAAAGAATAAAGAAGGGAAAATGCGACATTTTAATAAAGCCTCTAGTAAACAATAAAATTGCAATTTGCTTTTTAAATAAATTTGGGAATTCTAAGAAAATATCTTTTTCTCTTGAAACAATCCTCAATGAAGAATATATAAAACCAATTACTCTTTCTGGCAATATTTTTGTGCATGATGTTTGGGCAAATATAGATACTGCTATAAACAAAAACTTATTAACTAAAGTAGAGAAACATTCTGCAAAAGTATTTATTTTATCAAGCAAATAAAATGAATTAATTTGCTCAACTAATTTTGACAGTAGGAGGCCGTATTATCGTATTTTATAGTTTGAGACAAATCAGTGCATCACTTCTTATAAAACAAAAAAGGTAGCATGAGCTACCTTTTTGTTTGTTATTTGTTTCTCGGAAGTTATTTAGATACGGATGCGACAACTCCTGAACCAACTGTTCTGCCACCTTCACGAATAGCGAAACGAAGTCCTGCTTCAATTGCAATAGGAGTAATTAAGGATACTTCCATATCGATGTGGTCACCAGGCATAACCATTTCAACACCAGCTGGTAGTTTGATATTTCCAGTAACGTCTGTTGTACGGAAATAGAATTGAGGACGATATCCATTAAAGAATGGGGTATGGCGTCCGCCTTCTTCTTTTGTTAGGACGTATACTTGGCTAGAGAATTCAGTATGAGGATGAATTGTTCCTGGCTTTGCAAGAACTTGGCCTCTCTCTATGTCTGTTCTCTCAATACCACGTAATAAACAACCTACGTTATCACCAGCAATTGCTTGATCTAGAAGCTTTCTAAACATTTCAACGCCTGTAACTGTAGTTTCTTTTGTGGGTTTAATTCCAACTATTTCTACTTTATCTTGAACTTTGACAGTTCCTCTATCAATTCTTCCTGTAGCAACAGTTCCACGACCTGTGATAGTGAAAACATCTTCTACTGGCATTAAGAATGGCTTATCTGTAGGACGCTCAGGAGCAGGAATATATGAATCAATTGCTGCAAGTAGTTCTCTTATGCAATCGCAAGCAGGGTCTTTTACGTTTCCAGCAACAGCGGCTTCCATTGCCTTTAGGGCTGAGCCTTTAATTACTGGTATTTTATCTCCTGGGAAATCATATTCAGTAAGAAGCTCTCTTACTTCCATTTCAACAAGTTCAATGAGTTCAGCATCATCAACCATGTCGGTCTTATTCATAAATACTACGATGTATGGAACACCAACCTGTCTTGCGAGTAGTATGTGCTCACGGGTTTGTGGCATTGGCCCATCAGATGCTGCAACAACTAGTATTGCTCCATCCATCTGTGCTGCTCCAGTTATCATGTTTTTAACATAGTCAGCGTGTCCAGGGCAGTCAACGTGTGCATAGTGGCGAGCATCAGTCTCGTACTCTACGTGAGAAGTGTTAATTGTTATTCCTCTTGCTTTTTCTTCTGGGGCTTTGTCAATTTCGTCATATTTCATACTTGAGCCATGCCCAGCTGCAGCTGCTACCATTGTGATTGCGGCTGTTAATGTAGTTTTACCATGATCAACGTGGCCAATTGTACCAACATTAACGTGTGGTTTATTTCTTTCAAATTTTGCTTTTGCCATTTAAATTTCCTCCGATATAATTAATATTTTTAAACGCTTATTGTAGAATTATATATTATATGAATACATATGTCCACTATTTTATGCTTTTTTAAGGCTTTTTCTCGTATGATAGAACGATATCACATTTACTAAATATTTGTCAAGATACCAGTATAATCGCACAATAGAGGCTCTAATTATCCTTCTTCTTCCCAGTGATTTTCTCAAACTCACTTTTTGGAACTTCAACATAAGAAGCAAATTGCATAGTATGATTTCCTCTTCCTTGTGTTGCGGACCTAAGATATGTTGCATAACCAAACATTTCCGATAGTGGAACTTCGGCATCAACAACCTGCAATCCCTTTCTATCATTAATACTTTTTATGGTTCCTCTTCTTGAATTTAAGGTAGATATGACATCGCCTAAATAATCGTTAGGAGTCACTACCTCAACTGCCATAACAGGTTCAAGAATTGTCGGCTTTGCTTTTGCAGCCGCATCTCTTAAAGCTAAACTTCCTGCGATTTTAAATGCCATTTCTGAACTATCAACTTCATGGAAAGATCCATCTAAGAGTCTAACCCTATAATCGACTAATTCGTATCCAGCAAGTATTCCGGATTTTGCAGCATCAAATACACCCTCTTGTACTGGCTTAATATATTCTTTAGGAATACTTCCACCAACCGTTTCATCAACGAATTGCTTTCCAGATCCTGGGGCAAGAGGCTCAATCATAATAACTGCATGGCCATACTGTCCTCTACCGCCAGATTGACGAATAAATTTACCTTCTCCACGTGCTGAAGTGGTAATTGTTTCGCGGTAAGCAACATGAGGTTTTCCAACATTTGCTTCAACCTTAAATTCTCTTAGCAGTCTATCTACTATTATTTCAAGATGTAATTCTCCCATGCCAGCAATAATTGTTTGACCTGTTTCTTGATCAGTATACATTTTGAAAGTAGGATCTTCTTCTGAGAGTTTCGATAAAGCAAGTCCCATTTTTTCTTGACCTAGTTTAGTTTTAGGTTCAATTGCAACTTGAATAACTGGATCGGGGAAATTCATGTTTTCTAAAATTATAGGATGCGCCATATCGCACAAAGTATCACCAGTAGAAACTGTTTTCATCCCAATTAGGGCAATTATATCCCCTGTCCATGCTTCTTCCACATCGGTTCTGGTGTTTGCATGCATTCTAACAATTCTTCCTATTCTCTCTTTTTTATCTTTGGTGCTATTTAAAACTGTAAGCCCAGTCTTAATTACCCCACTATATATCCTATAAAACACTAGTTTCCCAAAAAATGGATCTGTCATTATTTTAAACGCAAGACCAGAAAGTGGATCAGTATCTTTCGGATGTCTTTCAATACCTTGTTTGTTGTTATATTCTCCAACTATTGCGGGAACATCAAGAGGAGAAGGCAAATAATCAACTATTGAATCCAATAATTTTTGCACGCCCTTATTTTTGTATGAACTCCCACACAAAACTGGCGTCATTTTTAATGATACCGTTGCTTTTCTAATTGCGGAAATTAATTGCTCGCAAGAAATTTCTTCTCCATTAAAGAACTTCTCCATAATATCATCATCAAAGTCAGAGCATCTTTCAATTAATTCAAGCCTTGCTTTTGCAGCTCTTTCTTTATATTCTTCAGGAATATCTATAATGTCGTACAGTCTTCCTAAATCATCATTATGATATATCTTGGCATTATTTTGCACTAAATCGACATATCCTTTGAACGTGTCTTCTTGTCCAATAGGTAGCACAATTGGGATTGCATTGGCATGAAGTCTTTCATTAAGCATATCAACTACGTTAAAAAAATCTGCTCCATTAATATCCATTTTATTGACAAAGGCAATACGAGGAACTTTGTATTTTTCTGCTTGATGCCAAACTGTCTCAGATTGGGGTTCTACACCACCCTTAGCACAAAAAACTGCAACAGCTCCATCTAATACCCTTAAGCTTCTTTCAACTTCAACCGTAAAATCAACGTGTCCAGGGGTGTCAATTAGATTAATAACATGGTCCTTCCAAACAGCAGTTGTTGCTGCAGAAGTTATAGTTATTCCACGCTCCTGTTCTTGCTCCATCCAGTCCATAGTTGCAGAACCATCGTGAACTTCACCTAGCTTATGATTAACTCCAGTGTAGAACAAAATGCGCTCTGAAGTGGTTGTTTTTCCGGCATCTATATGGGCCATAATACCGATATTTCTTACTTTTTCTATGGGATAATTTCTCATCTTCTTTTCCTATTATTTTTAGTTTTTATTAAACTATTTATTTTTTACATAGCAAAACGGTACGTTACATACCGTTTCGCAAAAAGTTTTAATAATTATTTGTATAATTCTATACTTTTAATACTACCAACGGAAATGCGCAAAGGCTTTGTTGGCCTCGGCCATTCTGTGGGTTTCTTCCTTCTTCTTAAAAGCACTACCTTGACTATTATAGGCAGCCATTATTTCTTCGGCAAGTCTATCATTCATTGTCCTTTCGGTGCGCTTTCTTGCATATGAAACCAACCAACGAATTCCGAGGGTTTGTCTACGATCTGGTCTAACTTCCATAGGAACCTGATAGTTTGCTCCCCCGACTCTTCTAGCTTTTACTTCTAGTATTGGCATAACATTTTCTAATGCTTTATGGAAAACTTCATCTGGGGACATATTGAGTTTTTTCTCAATAGTTGCAAAAGCATCGTAAACTATCTTTTGAGCTACACTACGCTCACCACTCCACATAATCTGGTTAATTAGTTTTGTGATTATTTTTGAGTTATATACTGGGTCCGGCAGAACATCTCTTTTTGGAACCCCACTTCTTCTTGGCATTTAAGTATCCTCCTGATATTTAATTAATGCGCTTCGACTCAAGCTTTATACCGGGACAGAGTCCACATGCCCGGATTAATTACTACTTGGGACGTTTAGCGCCGTACTTTGATCTTCCCTGCTTACGTTTTGCAACGCCTGCTGTATCGAGTGTTCCACGGATTATGTGGTAACGGACACCGGGCAGATCCCTGACTCTTCCTCCACGAATTAAGACTACACTGTGTTCTTGCAAATTATGTCCTTCACCGGGAATGTATATTGTTCCCTCGAGACCATTTACTAAACGCACTTTAGCAATCTTTCTTACTGCGGAGTTAGGCTTTTTCGGCGTAGTTGTCGTGACAGCTAAACAAACTCCTCTTTTTTGCGGGTTGCCCTGCATTAATGGGTTTTGCTTTTTGTCGACTTGACGATGCCTTCCTTGCCTAATGAGCTGATTAATTGTCGGCATATGGTAGGTTCCTCCTTTATTTGCTAGGAATTGCAGTTAATTTCTTGCTTTCCCTGCGTCAATCATTTTTTCATACCAGTTACTGAGCAGCTAACCTCTATACCAGCTTGTCTTCCAAGTTCTTCCTTGGATCTAGCGAATGAAACGGGAATAGCTTTTTCACTACATAGCATGTTAATCTGATTTTTAATGAATTCATCGGCATTAAGAGCAAGTGTAACACTAATAATACGATTCTCTTTTATGCCTCTTATTACTTGTTTTATTCCTGCAACTAAGGTGGGTACTATCGAATCAGATTTTTCTTGATTTTTCATCTTTATTTAGTCAAATACCAAACCTTTTTTGCGTTAATATGCAAAGTATATGCATTTTTTCACAAGCTTATAAATTATATCAAGCGATATATGGTATGTCAAACGTTTTAATATAAACATATACGCGTGCGTGTGCAC
>CAYMPR010000025.1:0-16783 GCA_964392385.1 uncultured Christensenellaceae bacterium
GCTGAGATAAAGACAGACCCTAACTGATGGCAGGGACAACGAACGATAAGTAATATTTCTTAAAAGTATTTGAGATGGTAGCTGAAAATAGGCAAAAATGAGAGAAAAATAACAAAAAATACACACGATGGGGGCGAGTTTATACGCTCCTTTTTCGTGTGTCATGTTGGTGGACGATAAGGGACTCGAACCCCTGACTTTCTCCACGTCAAGAAGACACTCTACCAGCTGAGTTAATCGTCCAACGTGATATTTATTATCAAAGAAGCATTTCGTTGTCTAGTAGTTTGAAAATAGAATGCTATTTTAAAGGAAACAAGCACAACATAGTTATTGACATATGCCGGAAACTCGGATATTATGTTATTGACATATGCCGGAAAATAAAACATATTAGGAGGTATAAATATGTCAAGACCTAAAAAATGGAGGAATATTTGTTGTTTGCCTAAAGTGTCTAAGTTTGGGCCGCTAGAAAAGTTCGCTGATGTTCAAGACATTATTTCAATGAGTGTTGACGAATATGAAACTATAAGGCTAATTGATTTGGAGAACTTAAAACAAGAAGAGTGCGCAGAGAGAATGAATATTGCAAGGACAACGGTTCAGTCTATATATGATACTGCCCGGAAAAAGATTTCCGATTGCTTGGTTAACGGCAAAATTATAGTAATTGAAGGCGGTGAATATATTTTATGCAATGGAGAGGGTGGCTTTTGCGGTAAAAAGGGATGCGGGAGGCAAGGAAGAGGATTTTGCTGCAACCCAAATGAGAAAAATTAGCATTTCTTAAATAGAAAAACAAAGTTATTCTAAAAATTATAGGTCAATTATGGAATATAGTGAAAAAGTGATAGAGCATTTTATGTGCCCACAAAACTGCGGAACTTTAGAAAAAGCGGATGCGTCTTTTGCATATGGAGATCCTGGTTGTGGGGATGCAGTAATTTTTTTTATTAAAGTCAACAATGGGATTATAGAAGATATAAGTTACTTAGTATATGGATGTTGCGCAGCCATCGCTTCAGCTAGTATGACATCGGTTCTTGCTAAAGGATTATCTTTAGATAATGCTGAAAAGATAACGGATGATCAAATTGATATGGCACTAGGTGGGTTGCCTGAGAATAAAAAACATTGTTCTAATTTGGGGGCTTTTGCTCTTGCCGGTGTTATTAAAAAATATAAGAATACAATAAACGAAAAACAGCAAAATTAAATAAATATTTTTTTGATAGTAATATGCGAAGTTAATAACAAAATAAGTAATAATAAAAAAGGAGAAATATAATGAAAGTAGCATTACCAGTAGAACAAAATTGTGAAAATACATCTATATGTATTTCTTTTGGACGTGCACCATTTTACATGGTATACGATACAAATATTAAAAGCTATGAATTTATAGAAAATACTGCGGCGAGTAGTGCAGGAGGAGCTGGAATTAAGGCAGCCCAAATACTTGTTAATCATAAGATTAATGTTGTAATAACGGAAAGATGTGGGCAAAATGCTGCCGATGTTTTGCTTGCTGGGGAGATAAAAATATATAAGGCTAAAATAGGTACAGCTTTAGAAAATATCAAATTATTTGAGCAAGGAGAATTAGGAGAGTTAAGCGAGATACACGCAGGTTTTCATGGACACGGTAACAAATAAAATAATCGCAATTTTAAGTGGAAAAGGTGGTACAGGAAAGACTCTCGTTTCTGTAAATTTGGCGTGTTCAGAGGCTAATTCAACCTATGTTGATTGTGATGTCGAAGAACCTAATGGTCATTTGTTCCTAAAGCCCATTGATTTAGAAAGTCGAAAAGTAGGAATTTTAATTCCTGCGATTGATAATGATAGATGCAACGGATGTAAAAAGTGTGTTGATTTTTGTAGATTTAATGCACTGGCCTATACTAATAAAGTTTTGGTTTTTGAAGATGTTTGCCATTATTGCGGAGGTTGTTCTTTGGTGTGTCCTGAAAAAGCCATAACTGAAGTGAATAAAAACATAGGCTATATCCAAATAGGTAAATCCCTAGATGTTACGGTAATATCAGGGTTTTTAAATGTGGGAGGAATAACGGGAGTCCCAATAATAAAAAAGATGGAAGAAAATTATATTAACCGAGACGGAATGATTTTCATCGATTGTCCTCCTGGAAGCTCTTGTGCAGTTATGGAAAGCATAAATAAATCTGATTATTGTATTTTGGTGGCGGAACCAACTATTTTTGGCTCACACAATTTGGACATGGTTTATAAATTAATAAAACTGTTTAATAAGCCCTGTGGTGTTGTTTTAAATAAATCCAATAATGATGTAAATCCTTCTTTAGAATATTGCAAAAATAACAATATCCCCATAATTGCGAGCATTCCAGATGATAATGAGCTCGGCAAAATTAATAGTAGTGGAGATATTATTGTTAGAATTAGTAAGAAATACAAAAAAATGTTTTCTAATATATTGAAGATAGTTAAGGAGCAAGTTTTATGAAAAAGCTCCTAATTTTGAGCGGAAAAGGCGGAACGGGTAAAACAACTATCGCATGTGCTTTTATTAAATTGTTAAAAGCCAAGGCTTATGCAGATTGTGATGTTGATGCGCCTAACCTTCATCTTGTTTGTAAGCAAGAAAATGAGCCTAAAACAAGTGCTTTTTTTGGTCTGCAAAAAGCCTTTATAGAAGAGAATCGATGTGTTTCTTGTGGTTTGTGTTTTGATAATTGTCGTTTTAATGCAATTAAAAAAGATTTTCTAAAATATAAGGTAGATTGTTATGCTTGCGAAGGATGTGCAGTTTGTGCTTTTGTTTGTCCTTACAATGCAATTTCAATGCAAGACTATGTAAGTGGTGATCTGTTTTTGTATAGTGGTGAATCAGTATTTTCCACTGCTTGTTTAAAAGCTGGAGGTGGAAACTCAGGGAAATTAGTTGCTGCTGTTAAAAAACAGCTTTATACCAATGCGGGAAAAGAAAACTTTGCCATAATAGATGGTTCTCCAGGAATTGGATGCCCTGTAATCGCATCGCTTTCAGGTGTTGATATAGTTCTGATAGTTGCTGAGCCATCTGTTTCTGGAATAAGTGATATGGAGAGAATAGTAGCGACTGCTGAAGGGTTTGGGGTTAAAATTGCAGTATGTATTAATAAATTTGATACAAATATGGATAATACATATAAAATAGAAAAATACTGTAAAGAAAACTATTTGTTTTACGTAGGTAGAATTCCATATGACAACAATGTATTAATAGCTACTAATAAAGGAATAAGTATAGTAGAATTACTTTGTATTTCGGGCGAAGCAACTAAAGCTATATTTGATAAAACTTTAAAATTATTAGAGGATAATTAAATGAAGATTATTGTTCTGTCGGAAAACACTGTATCAAGAAATGATTTAGAGTCCGAACATGGCTTGTCTTTTTATATCGAGACTAGCTCTCACAAAATACTATTTGATACCGGCGCGAGTGAGATTTTTTATCGAAACGCACTTAAAATGGGTATTAACATAGAAAATGTTGATATAGTTGTTCTTTCACATGGCCATTATGATCATGGTGGCGGAATAAAAAAGTTTTTAGAAGTTAATAAAGTAGCTAAAGTGTATATGAGAGAGGGCGCTTTTAATCCTCACTATTCACAAAGAGAAAATAATTTAGTATACATAGGGCTAGATAAGAGCATAGAAAACAATGATAGAATCGTTTATACTAGCAATAATTATATAATAGATGATAGCCTTGAATTGTTTTCTGGTGTGAAAGATAGAGAGTTATTTTCGCAAGCGAATAGCGCAATGAAAATAATTAAAAACGACATAATTGAAGAAGATAAATTTAGCCATGAACAAAATTTAATTATAGAAGAAAATGGCAAAAATGTGCTATTTTGTGGTTGTGCTCATTGTGGAATAATAAATATAATGAATAAGTATCACTATGAGAAAATGGATGATCCAGTATATGTTTTTGGAGGTTTCCATTTGTATAATCCAAGTAGTGGAAAAACCGAATGCGAGGATATGATTGACAAGGTAGGATATAAACTTAGAAATACTAATACAGTGTTTTTTACCTGTCATTGTACAGGGAATAAAGCATATTCAATTCTAAAAAATATTCTAAAAGATAATATACATTACATTTCCGCAGGGAATGTTATAGATTTAACAATAAAATAAGGAGATTATTATATGAGTAATGAATGTGACCACAATTGTTCAAATTGTTCTACTGAGTGTTCAGATAGAGAGCCAAGTATTAAGTATGAAAAGTTAAATAATCTAAGTAAAGTTAAAAAGGTTATAGCCGTTATGAGCGGTAAAGGTGGCGTAGGAAAATCTGCCGTAACATCTATGCTCGCTGTTCTTATGAATAGAGATGGTTATAAGACGGCTATAATGGATGCCGATATAACGGGGCCTTCAATACCAAGGGCTTTTGGCATAAAAATTAAATCAGATGCAAGCGACTTAGGGATTTTCCCCGTTAAAAGTAGATTTGGAATAAGCGTTATGTCTATAAATTTGTTGTTGGAGAAAGAAACTGATCCAGTAATATGGAGAGGCCCTATACTTGCAGGAGCAATTAAACAGTTTTGGACTGATGTCATTTGGGATGATGTAGATATTATGTTTATTGATATGCCCCCTGGAACTGGCGATGTTCCACTAACTATTTTTCAGTCACTACCAGTAGATGGCATTATTGTAGTAACTTCACCCCAAGAGCTTGTCTCAATGATTGTCTCAAAAGCTGTAAATATGGCTAATGAGATGAAAGTGCCAGTAATTGGACTCGTAGAAAACATGAGTTATGCAAAATGTCCTCATTGTGGAGAGACAATAAAGATTTATGGCGAAAGTAATACGGAAGATATTGCTAAAGGATTTGGCCTCAGTGTTCTTGCAAAAATTCCGATAGATACTAAAATTGCGGCAGCAGTTGATGCTGGAACAATTGAATTGTTTGATGGAAACTTTTTGGATAATCTAGTGGCTAAATTAGGGAAGATGATAGAAGCATAAACCCTAAAGATCGCAAGGTTATATATGAAAATTACTAAGCTTAGAAATTTATAGAAGGATAAGCCCTCAGAATTTCACGATTATATATGAAAAGAACAAAATTGATAGATGTAAAATCCCTAAAGAGTTAAGGATATAAACGGCAATTACTAAATTAGAAAGATTGATAGGTAGGTAAAATCCTAAAAGGAGAAATATGTTGGATCCTGAAGAATATAAAAAAAAGGCAATCGCATTATTTAAAGAAGGATATAATTGCGCACAGGCAGTTGTAAGTGCTTTTTCGGATATAACTAGGCTCCCGTTTGAAACAGGAATGAAAGTAGCTTCTTCTTTTGGCGGCGGAATGGCTAGATTAAGGGAAGTTTGTGGAGCGGTTACGGGTATGTTTATGGTGGCGGGTCTTATTTATGGCTATGATTCTCCTATCGATAAAATCAGCAAAACAGCTCATTATCAATTAATTCAAGATCTTGCACAAGAGTTTAAAGATGCAAATGGCTCCATAGTGTGTAGAGAGTTGCTTGGCTTGACAAATAAAATTGATAGCCCAGTACCAGACGAGAGAACTAAAGAATATTATAAAAAACGTCCTTGCGCTGAACTTGTTGGAATGGCGGCGGAAATATTAGCAAAAAAGATAAATAAAATTGAATTGGAGGAAAAAAATGATTAAAATTGCAGTAGCTTGTGAAGGCAAAAAGGTAACAGAGCATTTTGGACATTGTGAGAATTTTACGATTTTCGATACTGATAACGGACAGATAATTGGTGAAAAACTAGTCGCTAATCCAGGCCATAGACCAGGTTTTTTACCCAACTTCTTAAATGATTTAGGAGTAAATGTTATAATAGCTGGTGGAATGGGTGGTGGCGCTGTAGAAATTTTCAACGGACACAATATCGAAGTTATTGTTGGACATTTAGGCGATTCTAGTGAGATTGTAAAAAAATACTTGTTAGGGGAACTGAAATCTACAGGTTCAGTATGCCATGAACATCAACATAAAGAAGATTGTTAATTGTATTCGGAGGTAAATTATGGATAAAGTTGAAGGAAAAAAGAAGTCGTGTTTGAGGCCTATGCCACCAGCAATAGTGTCTTGCAGGGATAAATCGGGTCGCGATAATGCACTTGTTGTAGGATATGCTGCTAATTGTAGCTTTGATCCACCAATGGTAATTGTAGGCATTAGAGAAGAAAGGTTTTCCCACCACATGATTAAAGAAACTGGGGTTTTTGTAGTTAACATTGCCTCCAAAGCAAACAAGGAAATGTATAACTATTTAGGAACAGTTAGCGGAAAGAAAGAAGATAAGTTTAAAAAGATGAATATTGCCTCAAAAACAGGCGACATTGTTAATGCTCCACTAATTCTAGATTGTCCAGTTAACATAGAGTGCAAGATGGTAAATACCGTTATTACTGGCTCACACACGTTATTTATCGGCACTGTTGAAAAAGTACACGCTGACAAGAATTTAGTAGATAGTAAAGGAAATATTGACTACGATAAAATTGATTATATGGACTAAAAGACTCAAATGATATAATTAAACCACTATGAAGTGATATGCTACCTCCAAAGTAGACACTTGAAAAAGTAAAAGCTTTGGAGGTATTTTGATGGAAAAACTGTTTAGCGAATGTTGTTTATTCGCATTACATTATCATATTTCCCTAAAACAATAATGTGGTCGCATTCTTTAAATGGATAGTCAGGATTCGGAACTGGATTTAGTACACTCTCAGTTTTTATTGCAAGTACACTGGTTTCATATTTTTTTCTAATATCAAGACCTCTTAGTGTTTCTCCAACCCATTTTGATGGAACAACAATCTCGATTATGTCGTAATCTTTTGAGAGTTCAATTAGATCGAATATTCTTTCGGAATTAAATCGGGTGGCAAGCTTATGAGCCATATCTTTTTCAGGATAAACGATATGATGTGCGCCATTTTTTAGTAGGAATTTTGCCTCTATATCCCTTTCAGCTTTTGAAACTATTTGTTTTGCACCAAGCTCTGATAGAGAATAGGTAATTTCTAGAGATGACTGGAAGTCATTATCTAAAGTAACAAAACATACATCAAAATTATTAACCCCAATGCTTTCTAAAACATCAATTTTAGTGCAGTTTCCTATTAATGAGTCGGTATATTCAGCTGCTAGCTCATTAATAATTTCTTCGTCCTTATCGACTATCATTACATCGTTTCCAAGGTCTTTAAGTTCTTTTGCAAGTAACTGTCCAAAGCTACTCATTCCAATTACAAGTATTGATTTCATTTTTTTCTCCTATTAATAACTAAACAAAATGGCTATATTTGTATTTGTTTTATCTTTATCGCAATTTTATTATCTTCTAAATGTTTTTGAGTTTGTCCAAGTTCAACTATCCAATTAGGATTCTATCAGTAGGTTTCTTTATTGCTGAAGGGGCTTTGTTTTCCGAGAATGCCATAACAAAGGTTATTACTCCAACTCTCCCAATAAAGATAAGTAACATAATTAATAGTTTAGATACAATTTTTAATGAGGCGGTAATTCCAGTGGATAATCCAACAGTTCCAATAGCCGATATTACTTCAAATGCAATATCTTTTAAGGGATGGGGTTCAATTGCAGAAATAATTAGCGTAAATGTTACAGAGGTTAGTAGATAAAGTACAAATAGGGTTAAAGCCTTAACAAGCTGGCTATGTTCTATACTTCTTTTGCCTAAACTAATTTCCGACTTATTCCTAGAAAGAGAAAAAACACCCACTAGGAGCACAACAAAAGTAGTAACCTTAAGTCCACCTGCAGTTGAACCAGAGCTACCACCAATAAACATAAGTATCATAGTGAGAAGGGAGCTACTTTCGCTTAGTCCCGCCATATTTATGGTATTAAATCCTGCCGTTCGAGGGGTTACAGCTTGAAACATAGAAGCGAGGAACGCCTCGGAAGAACTCATGCCGGAAAATAAATTATCTTTTTCGAAAAGGAAAAACAATAAGGAAGATATACCAATTAGCAAAACGCTAGAAAGTAATGCAACACGAGTATGAAGTTGAAATTTTTTCCAGTTAAATTTAGTATCAATCAAGTCTCCCCAAACAATAAATCCTATTCCACCCCAAAAAATAAGCATTACTAAAGTAAGATTAACTAGAGGATCTCCAACGTAGTTGGTAAATGAAGAAAATTGCCCTTGAAAACCCATTAAATCAAACCCTGCATTACAAAAAGCAGATATTGAATGGAAAAGAGAGTAATAAAAGCCTTTGGCAAATCCTAGATCCTTACAAAAACGAATCATAAGAAGGAGAGTCCCAAGCGTTTCAAAAATTAAAGTGCCAATTAGTACTCTTTGGACAAGCCTAATTGCGCCACGCTTTGCGTTTGTACCAGAGCTTTGAGCAATTATCTTTCTTTCATAAAGACCTATATGCTTTTTCATCATCATTGCAAATAGGGTGATAATACTCATAAAGCCGATACCACCAATTTGAATAAGAAGTAAAATAACGATTTGGCCAAACATTGACCAGTAGGTGAACGTGTCATATACAACTAGCCCCGTTACGCAGGTTGCAGAAGTAGCGGTGAATAGTGAGTTAATATACGGAGTCCAGGTATTAGACTTAGCTGAAAAAGGTAAAGAAAGCAAAAAGCTTCCAAATAAAATTACCAGAGCGTATCCTATGGCAATTATTTGCCAAACAGACAATTTTCTTAGGAATTTTCCCATATTGAGTTTCCTTAAGTCGCCTTTAGAATGCATCTAAAAAGCAGACTTTACATTGCATAATTATAGAATATTATAGCTAAAGAGTAAAGAAAACGAGTAAAAGCCAAATTATGAGCATAAGACTTACAAAAAATACTGATAATAATCAATTTAGGGAAACGCTCTGTCTTTTGTGACTTTCCCGTATTTTATTGCTTTAATCGGTTAGAAAAACTATCTATCTTTAAACATACCTTTAAATGTATAGCGACCTCTGTCTTTTGTGACTTTTCCATATTGTATAGCTTTAACTGGGCAGTGATGAATGCACGCTCCGCATTGATTGCAGTTATTGCCCCATAATGGCTTACCTTTATCTAAAACAATATTAGATAATGGGCACAGCTTTTCACAAAGGCCACAGGAGGTACAAGTATCCTCTACGTAATATTTTTTTGCTGTGTTTAGAAATCTTCTAAAAAATGGATTAATAATATACGACTTAACAAAAGGGGCTGAGCCAAGTGGTACATCGAAAATGTCTTGCTTGTTTTTAATAGCTTCAATAATTTGAGTTAGTTTCATTTCCGCTTTCTCTACCTTTGCTAGTGCCTCTTCATAGGTATTTACATCCCACATTCTAATATAATTATCAGGCATAGTAAGAGACCATGCAGAATTTAGCGGCAATTCCTTGTTGAAAAATTTCATAGTGTAGGCCGCTTTATCGCCACAAGTGCATATTGCAAACACATAAGTTCCTTTTGGGATAACAAGCTTAGAAACAAAAGCATTGACGATTTCAGGTGCTCTCCAGGCATATACAGGGAAAACTATACCCAAAACATTTTCAATTTTAATTTCCTCTATTTTTGTCGCATTTTTTACTAATGCCCCAATATTTAATGCTTGGTCTTGAATACCTAAAGCTACTTTTTCTGCTATATATCTAGAGTTTCCAGTTCCTGTAAAATAAAAAATCATAATTCCTCCGAATAAGTTAATGTGTAGTTAAGCCGAAATATATTATTGAAAGTATTGAGTTCAACCTATATGCTTTGCCAGGTTATTGGGTATAGGTTGTCAAACTAAGCTTTAGAAAAGATTGACTGCCACTTGTCATCATCTGCTAGCGACATAGTGACTATACGCTTTGCAAGTTTATTTAGTTCTGCTTTTTTCTTGTTGCTAATTAATAATTCTGCAGCTATATATCTAGCTCTTTTTTCAATCAATAGTCCGCCAGCATCGATTACATTTTTGTTCCTTTCAAAAGTATAAATATGACTAGGTTCGAATGTTTGAACTAAATACTCAAGGGTTGCACTAAATGCTCTTTTTCCTAAGTCAGAAGAAAGATCTTCTGCGATATTAACACACAATATATCATCACCTTTATACATAAATAAAGACTTGCTAATAAGTAAAGAGTCATGCGGAAGGCTTAAAAGTTCAACTAAATCACTGCTTCCCATATCAACTAAGGGTATAGCTGGAATATATAAATCTTCGCCCGGAAGATTATAGTCAATAGCAAAATACATATCGCCATAATTAAAGGGTATTTTAAGTCCTGTCAATTCTTCAATTCTTTTAGGAGTTCCTAAAATTAAAATGGTTTCCGCTTTTGCAATTTTATATTTTTCAAACATTTCAATAGCTCTAAAATTTAGAATCCCCTTTAAATCTTGTTTATTGGGTTCGGGGGAGGGCAAAATAATATTTTCAAGAATAATGCCATCGTCGGTAATTCCAATTTCAGTAGTATAATCTTCAAATATTGCATAAATACAAGGATGTTCGGGTTTAATTTCCTTTGGTTTTTTCTTTAAATCGCAATCAATTTCGGTAGAATTCGCAATAATTTTATCGCAAGCTAACCTAGTGCCAGAAGATAGCTCATTTTCGCTTAAAAATCTTTTGTCTAGACTAGTAATTTCAAGTGTCGGAGCAATGATTTTACATCTCCCACAAAGGCCTTTACCACCACATGGGAATAAATAACCTAAGCCTTCAAGATAGGCTTTTAAATTATCAGTTTTTGGAACAGTTATAAGCATAGAATCCTCAATCAAGATATATTTTTAAATTATCAGGTTTAGTAACAGTTTTAAGCATATAGTCCCCAATGACAGTTGCTTTTTATGAATTATCCGGCTAATTTCTTAGCCGGATAGCAGATTATGTATATTAAATTAAGCTGGATCAAACTCAAGTAAGAGATTAGGTACTTCTGGGCTTACAGAATCCTTCTTAACAAGTTTATATGTAACTAATGGAAGATTTGTTGCAACAGATAATTGTGTGTAATCTGCATTAGCGTTATCAGCATCGGCATATACGTGACCAGATACTCCATTAAAATACATATATCCACCACGCTCAATAACCATTCTAATATCATTGCCAACCAGTATCCTCGAAGTGTCGCCAGCTCCATCAAGAGAAGCCATATCAAAGCTAAAAGGAATAGTAAAAGTATTAACTGTAGGAGTTAGCGGATCGCCTTCTACAATTAAATTAATGTTTCCAACTGGGGTAAATACGACCCCAGGTTCTGCAGGGTTTCCAACCCCAAAAAGATTATCCAAAGTGGTCTGGGAAATTTTCCAAACATTGTTTGTAGATACAGAGTCGATTGAAACTGTAACTTGTGTTATTGATCCAGCGGTTAATAAATCTTGTAGATTAACTTGTTTGATAGAAGGATCATTAAACAGAGAAAGAGCAAACCAAGCTGGAAGTACACCATCATATAGTATAACCCAGTTAACCATATCTGATGGACGCATGCTTTGAGCATATGCGTTTACAACATCTTCAACCGTTGAATTGTAAACTGTATTTCTAGTTAGTGTTCCTGGTTCACTAATATCAAATAGGCCAACTGCAGCTAAGGCATAAAGCGAAGTATCAGCAACAGCTGCGCTAAGTACTACAGGAATTTCTTGAATTGTGGTTTCTGGAGGAACTAAGCATAATACACCCTCTGAGGAATTTTCAAATACATCGGCAACAGTTAAAAGCCCAATCTCAGTGGAGAGATTTGCAATTGAAGTGTTTTGAAGGGCTTGTAGGATGGGCTCATCTTCTGCGGTAATTTCAATAAAATCGCCAAGAGTAAGGCCATTAATTACTTCTGTCATATGTGCAGTATCTCCAAGTGACTCAAGGGAGTCATTTGCAATAGCTTGTAGTACTGCGTGAGATTCCTCAGTTATTTCAATTGCATCGGACAGTCTCATTGTATTAATAGCAGTATCAAGTTCGGCAATCCTCTTGTCTGCTAAATAAATAAGTATCTTGCTTGACTGGTCAGGGCCTTCTTCGACTGTAACAGTAACTAGCTCCCCAATAGTCATATCATTTAGTATGGTGCCAAAATCAGAACTTAATTCCACAAGAGGGGTGGTTCCAAGCGACTGAAGTAGTTGAGGACTTGCAACAAGCTCGGGATTTTCAAGTACGTCTGCATCATATACAACATCTATAAAAGCATCCAGGTTCTTTTGTTCAAGAGTTGGAAAGGCATCGGCAATAGGGGAATCCAGAAAGTCTGGGTCTTCAAAAACAGGCATAGAGGCAAGCGCTATATCAAACTTTTCTTGTAAAACTCGGACAGTTAAATTGTTGGTTATAGTGCTTCCAAGATTACCAAAGGTTGAAGGTTGTAAAATTGCCTGATCAACGCCGATGACATCCGATAATCCCTTAGAAACAAAGTCAGTTCCTAAAAATTTCTCCATATCAGCTACTCGAGCGTTGCCAATATCAGTTACCATTCCTACAACGTTTGTAACATAAGTTCCAAGGCTCATTGCCTTAATGTCATCTCCAAAGTTAACTGGTAACTCTCCTACATATTGAGTAGCAAGGTTAGTTACCGTACCAATTGAGCCTTCTGTTGTCCAAGCAAGATATCCCGCAAGAGCAACACCACCAATTGTTAGGGATATGCCAAGAACAATACCGAAAAATAGTGTTGAGAGAAATTTAACGATTTTCACTTTTCAATCCGCCTTAAAGAATATTTGCCCACGAATTGCGCGTGAGGTTATTAAACTGGAACAATTGACCGTAATGTATCAAGATTTAAATTTTGTTGGATGAAAGTATATAAAAAGTTGTTGTCCATTACAAACTTTACAACCGAGGTTTGTTCAATATATCCATTAACTGAAGTCATAAAAGAAAGAGGGGACATAAATTGAACTACAGTAATTGCGACAAGTCCTACAACGCAACCAAGTAAAAGTCCCATAATGGCACCAAGCGTTTTATCAAAAAAGTGCATAACATAAAGTTCGCCTTTTAACTTATCTAAAATCTTAAATAGTATAACAAAAGCAATCTTAAATAAGATTCCAAGGACAATAAAAGCAATAGACATAAGTAGATATTTAGTAACAGTTTCCGTTAAAACATCAATAAGATAAATACTTGCCCCAACTCCTGCTGCTGCAAGTTTAGTTTCAACCATCGGTTTAATTATTTTTGCAAGACCAA
Source organism: uncultured Christensenellaceae bacterium (assembly GCA_964392385.1). Classification (GTDB taxonomy): domain Bacteria; phylum Bacillota; class Clostridia; order Christensenellales; family DTU072; genus MWEH01. The sequence goes on from CAYMPR010000025.1 coordinate 13,255, forward strand.
GAAACTTAATGACTGAATCATCAAAAATTGTAGAAAAGTCATTTTTTTGGTTGTTTATTTCATAAATAAGTTCTTCTGTTCCATCTTCATTTAGGTCATAAGTGTAAATGCTTGCATACGCGTTTGGTACACTTCCTGCAAGATTTGTCTCTAAAATGCCAGCAAGTTGGTTATCCCATTGTGTAGCAGTTATTATTAAATTCGTAAAAGGGGTTACGGTCACTACTGTTAAAACAACAATGATTACAGCTGTAAGAAAGCCCTTTATGGTTTTTATAAATCCTCTTTTTACCCCAAAGACTAGACATAAAACAACAATTAATACAATCGCTACATCAATTAAAATACCAATCATTAATTTCTCCTAGGTATACATACTACCCCTTATATTGTGAGATTATTGTAGCACGCACCTATATTAAAATCAACAAATAACTAATTAGTAAATAATGCGCGCGCAAACCAACAAATACTCTCTATTACTATTTACCTTTAGTCCTTCGTCAAAAAATGGCAAATTGCATGGGAATTTAGTTCAGTTTTACTTTATAGCTCAACTGGAGTGGCATAAAAAAAGCGATGGAATTACCCACCGCTTAATCAATATAAAAATTACTGTTATGAAAAGACCGCCATTAATATTCCTGCTGCTACTGCAGAACCAATAACTCCCGCAATATTAGGTCCCATTGCGTGCATTAGGAGATAGTTCTTAGGATTAGCTCTTAGTCCTTCTATATGCGATACTCTAGCTGCCATTGGAACAGCTGATACGCCAGCAGATCCAATAAGTGGGTTTATCTTTCCTTTTGTAAGAACGCACATTAGTTTGCCCATTAAAAGTCCACCAGCAGTTGATAGCATAAATGCAGCTAGACCTAAGAATACTATTTTTAAAGTGCTCCAAGTTAAAAAGTTTGCATAATATGTTGTTGCGCCAACGGATAATCCAAGGAATATAGTTACGATGTTAATTAGAGCATTTTGAACGGTATCAGATAGTCTCTCGGTAACACCACATTCTTTTAAGAGGTTTCCAAACATTAAACTACCAAGAAGGGGAGTTACTGAAGGTAAAATCAAGCAAATAAAAATGGATGAGACAATTGGAAATAGTATCTTTTCTCTTTTTGAAACTATTCTTGTAGGTTCCATTTTGATCATTCTTTCTTTCTTTGTTGTTAACAGTCTCATAACTGGCGGTTGAATTAATGGTATTAAAGCCATGTAAGAGTAGGCAGCCACAACAATAGGTCCTAACAGTTCAGGCGCTAAAGACTTAGTAAGCCAAATTGCCGTTGGACCATCAGCTCCACCAATAATGCCTATGGAAGCAGCTTGACTTCCCGTAAATCCTAAAGTAATTGCAAGAATAAATGCAGCATATATTCCAAACTGAGCAGCAGCACCAAGAAGCAAGGACTTGGGATTTGAAAGCATTGGGCCGAAGTCGCTCATTGCTCCGATTCCAAAGAAAATAACACAAGGATAAACTCCCGTTTTTACTCCTATATAGAACATATCTAGAAGGCCACCCTCGGTAAAAACCTTTTGATAATCAACCGTTTTATTTGCCCAAAGAGCAGGAGTAAACATAGCTGATGAATTAGGATCTACTGGTAAATTAGATAGAAGCATTCCAAAAGCAATTCCAACTAATAGTAAAGGTTCAAACTTCTTGCCGATTGCTAGAAATAAAAGAACACAAGCAAGGCCTAGCATTACATATTGTTGCCATGATGCTGTTGCCCAACCAGATGTATATACTAGATTATTAAAAATATCTTTAATCATGAGCTTCTCCTTATGCGACAGTAAATAACTTGTCGCCAGATTGTATGCTCGCACCTTGACTAACATATACAGCAACAAGGGTTCCGCTTTCTGGAGCAAGTATTTCGTTTTCCATTTTCATTGCTTCAATAACCAAAACTACATCACCCTTCTTAACTTGTTTTCCGGCTTGAATAAAAATCTTAAGTACTGTTCCTGGTATAGGGGCTTCAACCGTTTCGCCGGCCTTTGGGGATACCTTAGCTGCCGTTTGTGGAGCCGGTTGGTTGGTATTTTGGACAGTTACTTGTTGAGGAATAACTTGAGGAGCTGGAGACAAAGATGCATATTCAGCTGCTATTATAGCTTCGCCGTGTTCTACTTCAACCTCATAGGTTTTCCCATTAAGAGTTACTTTATATTTCATCTTACTTCCCTCCCTTTGCTAATTCATCGCTATTAGTTACTTCTTTAATTGATATAAACTTAAGCTCGTTAAGTGGGAGTCCTGCTTTGTCTGCGACTATAGCCATAACCATAGCGGCATCTCTATCAGGAACGTCAAAAAGACTAACTTCTCCTGCTGATCCTTTGGCAAAAACTATCTCCTCTTTTACGGGCTCTTCGGTTAAAACTGTTGGTGATTTCTTTCTCTTTGCAAGTAGATTATCGAGTTGCTTTAATACAAAAGTTGTGCCATATATTAGTAGCATTATGAGGGCTAAAACCGCCATAATAATTGCCATTGCAACTCCCGAAAGAGCAAAGGCCTCACCAATGGTTATATCTGTTGCTAGTAGCATAATTCCTCCGAATATTTAAAGATGTTGTTATCAAGTAATTATCTAGATTTAGGTATTTTTTATTTAATCCTGTAAAGATTTTTTTCAATATGTTTTGATTAGCCATTTAGTTTTTAAGGACTATTATATAAATCTAAGGTGATAAATTAGTCTATTACTTCGATTGTATATTTAGTTTTTCTTTCTTCTGAGGCTTTTCTAGAGGCAAAGAATTTTTCAGCGACAGCAGGGAAAGAGATGTACGAAAGAACGTCTTCATCATTTTTAGCGATGCCTTTTAATTGTTCTTTTGTAGATTCAAAGATAGGTGGAAGTGTTTCAGCAAACCTTGCGGTAAGTGGCTTTTCATCTCCTAAAGCTTTTTTCAAAAGAAAATCAGCAATAGGAGCAGGAGGAGTACCATATTCTCCTTTACAATACGCAACAGCTTCTTTACCAATACTCTTGTATCTTTCGCCTTGAAGAACATTGTTTGTAGCTTGAACGCCAACCATTTGGCTCATGGGGGTGACAAGAGGAGGATAACCAAAATCTTTTCTAACTTTAGGGGTTTCTTCAAGCACCTCATGAAGTCTATGGATAGAGTTTTGGGCCTTTAGCTGAGAAATTAAGTTAGAGAGCATTCCACCTGGTACTTTATAGTTTAATGCCTCAGTGTCTGTTGCCATTACTAAAGGATCAAGAAGTCCTGAGGAAAGATATTTATCGCGTAATGGCTTATAAAATGCATTAACTTCGTTTAAAACTTCATCATTTAAACCAACTTCATAACCTAGTTGTTTTAGAGCATAGCTTAAAGTTTCAGTGGCTGGTTGAGATGTTCCGCCTGAAAAACAAGATGTTGCAGTATCAATAACATCTGCTCCAGCTTCAACAGCTTTAACGCATGTCATATATGCAAGTCCAGTAGTGCAATGAGTGTGAAGTACAACGGGAAGATTAACAGAGTCTTT
>CAYMPR010000026.1:0-10896 GCA_964392385.1 uncultured Christensenellaceae bacterium
TCTTCCATATCTTCGTAGAAAGTAAATTGGCCACCATAAACCAAAATTCCATTAACATATAGATTTACGTCTTCTGGTAATCCTTCAATTGTATCAAGAGTTATTCTATAATAATCAGACTCAGTTTCAATAAGAAAATCTTCTATTACTTCGCTATCACCTGAATAATTTGTTTCCCCTAAAATTGTTACATCCGAAGGGTCCAAATAGGACTCAATTTGAATAAAACTATCTGCAACGGTAAAATTAGTGCTATTGGGAGTAAAACGTATAGGATAATTATGTAAACCAAATTTTAAATGTAATAAATCAACCTCTACGAAACTAAATCTACCCAGTACTTCCAAACCATTTAATACGGCATATGCATCAATTAATTCTTCATTAAACTGAAAAGATGTTCGATAAGATACCCTTATAGGTAAAGTATTATTTAAAACAATTTCTGGTAATGCGGGGGAAATTGTAATAATTCCACTTATTTCTTTGGTGTTATAATATTTTCTGCTTAATGTTACCGTAACAGGAAATTCTCCTTTGCGGATTGGATTAATTGAATATTGGATAATTGTGCCTTCAGGTATTGTCCCAGAAAGAACGGGGAATTTCTCCAATCCATCATAGATAAAAGAAGATTGTGAAATAGTGATTCCAGTAAAATCATTTCTTTTAACTACTAGATTACCTTGATTTGATAAAGACAAGCTAAACAAAAAATCTTGATCATCAATGCTTTCGTTATCAACAAATAGCTGCATAGTCACATCAAAATCTCCCTCAACATCCATTTCCGGATTATAAGGGGTAGAATATGAAACCTTAATATTCGATATTTCGTTATTAAGAATACTTAATGATAGTTCATCAGAATCAAAGGAGATGTTAAAACTTGAAATCTCTGGCAATTGATCACCAGAAAAAATCATTACATCGCTAAACAAATAATTTATTGTTCTTGGTATTACCTTTACTTCTCTTTTGTTATTGGACACAAGCACATATCTAGAACTCATATCACAAGTTGCTATCAATTCATAAGTCCCTGTATGGTAAATACTCAAGTCATTAATACTAATTTTAGTTATATTTGCAGGATTTTGGTCAATTAGATTGACAGTATCACCGGGAGCCGCTTCAAGCTTAATTAGACTATTTTGCCCTCTAATGTACTCAATCATTAACGAATAAATATATGATCCTCCTTTATAAACTAATTCCTCAGCAATTATTGCATCCCAATTGAAGCTGACTTCTCGTTTGTTAACCATAACTTTTCCGTTACCTGTATTTTGTTTTATAGTAAATTTTACACAAGGGACAAAAATGGTTTCGGATAGTATTTTTAATATTTCACGCGCGCCGCTAATGTCGTAAATACCCGGCTCAACGATAATTCTATCTTCGGAATTAATCATTAACTCTATTGGCAAAACCTTCGCCTCATATCCCTCTTTTAATCTAATCGCTATATCTATAGGTTTTAATGAATTGCGCCTCAAATTAAGATAAGTCTCCTCAAAGATTTTACCACTTGTTTCTACAAGTGCATCCAAATCAAGTTCTATTTGTGCGCTTTCAAGTGAAAGTTGGACTAAAGCCTGGTTGTTGGCTCCAAGTCTATAATTATTAAGGGTAGATACAGCTTTTAATGAATATCTTCCTGGGTAAAAAATAGTTTGTGGTGTGGGTAAATAATCAATGTATTGACCGAGGTGATTTAAGGCCTGGTATGAAATGATTTCGTATAAAAATGCATTTGTGTTAACTTCATCCCCATCACAAACCGAACCTTCTTCTAGCGAAAAATTAGGGGTTATGCTCTCAGCAAGATATGTGGAAGAAATAGTTGAACTTGAAAAATTAACCTCTTTGGGAGAAATCACAAGATTACTTGAATAGTTGCTTTTTAAGGTTTGGTAATTTTGTATGCCTATGCAAGAAATTTCATAGCTAATACCGGAGTAATTACCTGCATTTTTTATTGGGATTTCTTGATTAGTATAAGCAATCTCATTACAAGTAATTGACAAAAGAAAAGCGTCAGATATTGGCAATGTATTATCAAACGAAAGATATCTAGTGGTGCCAATATATGGTAATTCTAAAGACCCTTCCAATAAAGGTCCCTTTACCCCATCGGTAAAAAGATATAGCCCCGATATCCCAAGACTAGCTTGAGTTATATCAAAATCAAGAACTAAATCGTTTGAAGGCAAATATTTATAATTGCCTGAAAAAGTAGCTTTTAATCGATATTTTTTGTTTTCAGGCCTTGTACCATCTTTATACAGGCTAACATTAATTGGGGCGTTTGATAGGTTTGTTTCTATTTCGTTTTCGACTGAAAACCATGTCCTAGAAGAAGGAATGACTCCATCAATGAAAACTATATTTACTGGACTACCAGAATAAACAAAGGAAGTAGGAAATCCAACAGTTGAATAAGCTTTCTTATTAACCTTCAACAAGCCATCCTTCTCTAAATTATTAACAATTTCAAAATTACTATATTTCTTTACTTCAACGTTATTAAGTATCACTGGAAGCTCGTAGTATAGGCCCCCTTCGTTAAGCCTATCGGGCCATCCAGCGGAAGAATTTGATAAATATTCGCAGGAAAACGTTGGTGAAACGCCCTCTAATGATAGTTGAGCTATTACAGAAGAAGATTCCAATTCTCCTTCAACAGGAACTGAATAAATAGTAAAATTCGGTTTTGAATCACCATAAAAAATCTCTTCATTTTTTGTAAAAATTTTTATTAATCTATGGGAAACGGAAAGAGTAGCATATATTGTTTTTGGATTATAATTATTTCCTGCAGAAACCGTTGCCGAAAGATTATATACTCCTACATTTGAAAAAACAAATGGGATACTGGAACTAGTTAAGTTATACTGATACATGCAGGTAATTACAGGACTACTTAAATCAGCATTTTTTAAAATTACTTTGGATTTATCAACTGCAATAAGATGGTTTGAAAAATCATATTTTTCTTCTTTGCTTATAAATCCTACCTGACTTAAATCAAGCTCTGCTTTCGATACACTAAAAGAATCCCCACTTCCAAATGATATTGAATAATTATTGTTATCAGCTCCAGTAGATATCTTTGGATTGATTACATAAGTTCCAACTGGTGAGCCAGGCAAATAGGTAGTATTAAAAGTTAGTGACTCAAGCGGATAGTTAAATATTTCTCCCACTCTCGAATAAGAAATATTTTCTAGCATAATCGAATCACCGAAAACAATTTCATCAAGCGAAAAAGCTAAATCCACAATAACTTGTTTTTGTCTTATGTAAAAATTACTTGGAAGGATTAAATCGTTAAAGTTGGCTACTTTTAGCGTAATCTCAGAGAAGTACTTACCGGCAAGGACAAAGACACTAGGATAAACCTCAGAACTATCTGGCCTAAGTAATTTAATAATTTGAACCTGTATTTCGTATCCTGGCTTCAAATGATTTACGGTTAAGTTAGAAGGAGAAGAAAAATCATAATTACTACCATTAAAAATCGGGGCACTAATTATTTCAAATCCACCAATCTTGCTATTAAAATCGCTAATTGTTAGTAGAAGATTTCCCTTGTCGATTCTATAGGCATATTCTTTTTTGAAAGCAGTTGTTGTTTCGGAAGACAAAATTTCAGCAGTTAGCAAATACTTTCCAACTTGATTAAAAAATTTTGATGGTAGTTCTTGGGGCACTTCAAATTCATCATACTGAAATTGTTTTTTTTCTATAACTAAATCATCGGAAATTCCAATAAAATTTGCATTATAATACACTGAATCAGAATTCACAAAATATTCTTTCCTAGAATAATTTAGCTCCCCAGCATAGAGGTTTTCTGGTAAAACATAAAAAGAACCATAACAATCAAAATAATCGTTATAAACGACAAAATTATAGGTTCCTGAGTTGTTGAATGCACTTGAAACGAATGGATTGTTATTATATTCCCACGAAAAGCTATATCCAGATAATTGCTGAACCTCTGTATTAAGTCCAAATAACACTATCCATTCAATGGCTAATCTATTAATGTAGCCCTCTTCTGATACTCCAATATTAAAATCAGCACTTCCCCCCGTGCTTACAAGTATCCCATCACCATCAGAAGATCCGTTAATTTCTTCTAATTCCGCCCAGGTAGGGTTAGATATAAGCATGTTTTCAATAATACTATCTGTGAGGACAAAGCTAGGTCTGTCACCATAATAACCAACTAATTCGCTACCTTTATAAGAATCTTTGAAGAAAGAATTCATTTTGTATAAATGATTATCCGATGGGAAAACAAGTTCAATATTATCGGTTTCTTGCCCAGAGACAAAAGCAAAAGATGTTCCTAAAGTATTACAATACCCCCAGCCATTTCTATGATAAATAACGCCAGTGGCGTTTGATGGATTTGTAATTAAATCATAAACTGAAGTTTCATTGGTAACTATTTCACCGTTATCTACCCAAATTATCTTATCAATAACTGCAAGTGAGATATTCCATATATTATTAACATTGCTACAGTTAAAAATTTCAACTAAATTATCAGCAATATCAAATAAAACAAAGGGAACTTCATGCGTAGAGTTTGAATCAAAATGAAGGCTTCGAGAATAATAAATTGAGGAATTGGAGCATGAAACACCAACAAAAGTAGCGCCACCAAAAGAATTATCTTGCGTTCTTACCGTTGTTTTTTCAATAGAACCATAGTTATTATATGCAACACCAACGCCATTTGAGTTGGCAATCTCTAAATCAATATCTATCGATTTAATAGTCCCATAATTTGTGCTAGCTAGTAATGCGTTTTGCCCTGTAACCTTTCCGCTAATTCTTAAATTCTTAGCTATAGCATTTATACTAATCTCGCCAAATAAACTAACACCGTTAATTGAAGAAACTGAATAATTATTTCCATCAAATTCGCCCTGCAACTTATTAATAATAGAAGAAGAAAATGCATAATCTCTCAAATTAATGTCATTGCCCAGCCTATAATATTTATAGATGTAGTCTATCTCGTTATTTTCAATAGTGGCACAGGCCAATAAGTCACTCAAGTTATTAATAATGTAGGGATCTTCTTTTGAGCCTGATTCCTCAAGAGTAGATGCACTAGGTAGTACAGAAACACCATATTCCGTAGGAAGATTATATAACTCTCCGACTTTTTCCCTATTATAAAAATTATTATTTTCTCTATGAAAATATTCAGGAAAAGTTCCACTATAAATGGTGCTATTTATATCAACATTATATAAATTAATATCATTTGACATCGAAAATATTTGGGTAGAAGCGGTATCAAAAAATAGATTAAGATACCATACTATTCCAAAATAGTCACTTATCAAATAGGCTGGTAGATAATCGTTGTCTACTGGTTCAGTTATAGTGCTACAATTTTCCTGGTAAACTATCATTTCTTGCTCATCTAAATAAAATTCTTTACCAACTGAATCATTAAGCGGAAAATCGCTTTCAAAATCATAGTATATGTTGTTTGTAATAGTTGCGTATTGATTATTAAGTGCAGTTATATATCCGCAAGAAATATCCGAATTCAGTTCATCATATATATCTACATTAACAATTGAAAGGCTGTTTTGGATTGTGCCATAATTCACCATGCATATCCCAGATGATCTATAATTGGTTTTTACAACTCCTTGAACTTTAACGTTATCAATAAGGCCATGGTTTGTTCCCGCAACGATTGCACCATTATATAGTTCGAAATCAATGCAAGCCGCTACAAAGTTTAAATCATTAACTACTGCCATATCTCCTAGATATGAGAAAAACGCATAACCATATGTGTTCGATATTGTCGAATAAACATTTGGCTTTTGAGCATCAAGTTCAAAATTGACAATAGCATGCCCTCTTCCTTCAAACGTCCCATTAAAATATAGGGCATTCCAAATTCTACTTGTGGTCAAGTCAAGATTTTTTCTAGCAAGATATATATCATTGCATAAAATATACTTTTTACCATCTGTAGTTGAAGTGATAGGGTCTAGATCACCTTTTGTTATTAAATTTGTGTTTGCACTATCTAATAAGAAATTCTCAAAATCAAACTCATCTTGTATGTAAATAATTTCCGATGGCTCAGCCAAAGCAACATTAATATTGGATTGATTAAATAAGGAGAAATGCATAAAAAGCATTACAAAGACAATTAAAGATATGAGTATCAAGAAGCCAATACTTCTATTAAAAGTTTTTCTATTATTAATTATGTTCATACTCATAATGTATTACTATAACTCCGCATTGTGGTTTTAGCTTTTTCAGGCAAAAATATCTAGTCTAATACTTATATATAAAATATAACACATTATGCGTGTATTAAAAATGTAATTATTGTGAATTACGCGTATGCGCGTGAAAATTGCAACCAATATTATATTGCAATGAAGGATAGTGTAATATAAAACAATAAGTATGGGATGCTATTTAAACTCAGGATAAATATCTAAAGTGGCGAAATAATCTTTTTCTGTTTCTGCACGTCTAATTAAGCTAAAAGAACCATCCTTTTTCAGTAAAACTTCTGCGCTCCTAAGCTTTCCATTATAGTTATATCCCATCGCATGCCCATGTGCTCCTGCATCGTGAATAAATAGCAAATCACCATAATCTACCTTTGGTAATAGTCTATTAATCGCAAATTTATCACTGTTTTCACAAAGAGAACCAACTACATCATACATTACTTCTTCTCTATTCTTTTCTTTTCCTAAAACAGATATGTGATGATACGCTCCATAGATTGCTGGACGCATAAGATTTGCAGCACATGCATCTACTCCTACATATTCTTTGTAAGTATGTTTAAAATGAATCACTTCGGTTACTAAAGCGCCAAATGGTGCAAGCATAAATCTTCCAAGTTCCGTAAAAATTTTAATGTTTTCTTGTTCCTTAATTGTAAAAATGTCCTGGTACGCTTTTTTTACGCCCTCTCCCACCTGAATTATATCAACTTCTTTTTCCTCGGGCTTATAAGGAACACCCACACCACCGCTTAAGTTTATAAAACAAAATTTTGCGCCTGTTTCTTTGGTTATGTCCTTAACTAAAGAAAATAACAATCTTGCTAGTTCTGGGTAGTATGAATTGCCCTTTGTGTTGCTTGCTAAAAATGCATGAATACCAAATTGTTCAACTCCCTTATTCAGAAGAATCTTTACTGCTGAAAACATCTGTTCTTTCGTAAGTCCATATTTTGCATCCGCTGGATTACCCATAATCTCGGTGCCAATTATAAACTCTCCACCTGGGTTGTATCTTAAGCATATCTTTTTCGGAATTCCTGCATGCTTTTCTAAAAAATCGATATGAGTAATATCGTCCAAGTTTATAATAGCATTTAGTTTTGAGGCTAACACATACTCTTTTGCAGCTGTTTCATTGGAAGAAAACATGATGTCATCGCCACTAAAGCCTAATTTCTGAGCCATTAACAATTCAGTATATGAAGAGCAATCAACTCCACATCCACCTTTTTGCATCAGTTTTAAGATCGCGGGATTGGGAGTTGCCTTTACTGCAAAATACTCTTTGAATCCCCGATTCCATGAAAATGCTTTTTTTAATTTTTCTAGATTATCCGTAATTCCTCTTTCATCATAAACATAAAAAGGTGTTGGAATTTGCGATTTTATCTTTTGTGCTATCTCAAGTGTAATAAATGGCTTTTTCATTTATCCTCCATAAAAAGTTAGAGCAAATAATTATATGTTAGTTATTGCATTTAGGTTATTATAATTTTAAATAAAAATCAAGTCAAATGTCATTTAAAGTAGTCTTTGTTTTGTTTTGAGGATTTTCTATTTTGGGCGATTCAGGTTAACCTATAATTATTGATTTATTCTAATGTTTCGTGTTAAGATTAACGCAATAATTTAGGAGGTTTTCGCATATGACAAATAATAAACAAGTTTTAGATTTTATTGACAAATATTCCAATATAATGACTCCAGATAAAATTGTTTGGATTGATGGAAGTAATAAACAAAAAAAGCAATTAACAGATGAAGCTGCTTCAACTGGAGAGATCATCAAGCTTAACGAAAAGCTCCTGCCAGGCTGCATTTACCATAGAACCGCGGTTAATGATGTGGCAAGAGTTGAACATCGCACTTTTATTTGCTCGAAAGAACAAAAAAATGCAGGCCCAACTAATAACTGGATGGACCCACAAGCCGCCTATTCAATGCTTGATGGCATTGCACAAGGATGCATGAAAGGAAGAACCATGTATGTTATTCCTTACTCTATGGGCAAAGTTGGATCTCCTTTTGCAAAATACGGAATCGAGTTAACTGATAGCATTTATGTAGTGCTGAATATGATTATAATGACAAGAGTCGGCACGGAAGTCCTTAATGCCATTGGGGAAAAAGGTGAGTTCGTTAAAGGTATTCATAGCAAAGTTAAATTGGATTTAGAGAACAGGTATATTTGCCAATTCCCTGAAGACAACCTTATTTATTCGCTAAATAGTGGGTATGGCGGAAATGTTTTACTTGGTAAGAAATGTTTTGCTTTACGTATCGCTTCATACCAAGCATGGAAACAAGGTTGGATGGCTGAACATATGCTTATTCTAGGTATTGAAAAACCCAATGGAGAAATTAAGTATGTTACTGCTGCTTTTCCTTCAGCTTGTGGTAAGACAAATTTAGCAATGTTAATCCCACCTGAAACATATACAAAAAAGGGCTACAAAGTCTTCACTGTTGGAGATGATATTGCATGGCTTAGACCTGGAAAAGATGGGAGATTATATGCCATAAATCCAGAAAATGGATTCTTTGGTGTAGCCCCCGGAACCAACGTGAAATCTAACCCAAATGCGCTTGCATCAACTATGAAAAATACAATTTTCACAAATGTGGTATATGTTCCTCAAACTAAGACTGTTTGGTGGGAAGGTCTTGATAAAAATCCACCCAAAGATGCAGAGGACTGGATGGGAAATAAATGGTCTGGTGGAATGGTTGATGCCCAGGGTAAAACAGTAACTGGCGCTAATCCAAATAGCAGATTTACTTCCCCTATTTTGAATTGTCCCTCTCTTTCAAGTGAGTTTGAAAATCCTAACGGAGTTCCTATTTCAGCGATTATTTTTGGTGGAAGAAGAGCCAAAGCTGCTCCACTTGTTTATGAGGCTCGCAACTGGCAACATGGTGTATTTGTTGGCTCTATAATGGCTTCAGAAACTACAGCAGCTGCTTCTGGTGCTGTTGGCGTTGTAAGACATGACCCTATGGCAATGTTACCTTTTTGTGGTTATAATATGGCTGACTATTTTGCGCATTGGCTTTCTATTGGCAAAAAGCTAAAACATCAACCAAAAATATTTAATGTAAACTGGTTTAGGCTTGACGAAAATGGCAAATTTATTTGGCCAGGATTTGGCGATAACATGAGAGTACTAGATTGGATCTTGAAAAGATGTGAAGATTCTATTGATGCTTTAGATACACCCATAGGATTTATGCCAAAACCTGATGATATTAATTTGGAAGGTCTTGATTTTTCAAAAGAACAACTTGTGTCAATTCTTGATTGCGACAAACAGGTCTGGACGGCAGAATCTCTTGAAATTGAAAACTTTTATAAGAGTAAATTTGGCGATACTTTGCCTACTGAGTTATATCAAGAACTCTCTACACTTAAAGCACGCTTGAACTAATAAAATATTATAATAAATTGATGGGGTGGCAGAAAAATGTCACTCCATTTTTTATTTGTCATAAAACTTTTTGAGAATAAAAGGTATAAATGGATGGTTTAACTTTTTTATTTTATCAATCGTTAAATCTACATTGTAGGTTGTTTTAAAACTGTTAATCTTAACCAATTTATTGCTATCAATTTCTATAATTCCATATCTAGCAATATTTCCATCCTTATGAGGAGTTCCAAGTGGTCCAAAGTTAATAAATCTTTTTTCTTTTCCCGCAACTTTAAGAGTTGAGTCTTGTGGGAAATGAGTGTGACCAAAGAAGACATAATCTGCTTCAATTTTGTCAAAAAGTGTTTCAAGCTCAATATCTGGAAGCGGAAGACAATTAACCTTACTTGTTTCTATTGAAGACATCCAGCTAAAATGTAAAAATGCGATTTTAATACCAAAATAGTTTCTATAAAGTACATATGGAAGATTTTTTATATATTGCTGATTAGAAAGATCTGTTTTTTCATACATATATTCGACATATGATTTTAACTCACCATCTAGATTTTGTTTTAATCCATTTTCGTAAAAGCTATTTGAATATGCATCATGGTTGCCCTTTACCATGCTGAAATTATCAAGGCCTCTAAGTAGACTAAAACACTCATCTGTGTCTGCACCAAAATGACAAACATCGCCTAAAGAAATAATTTCATTACAATCTTTACATTCGGAAATAACTGCATTTAATGCCTCGAGATTTGAATGTATATCAGTAATTACTGCTATTTTTATTGTATTTCCCATAATAACACTATAAAACACCAAGATTTTTAAGAAACATTAATTTTTATTTTGCTAGATTATATTTCATCATCAAGGGGACGAATCTTGATCTGGTCGTTGGGGTTAGAAATTGAATTAGAAATTTTTTCAAAATCTAAAAATGGGAGGAAATATGCAGGGATATTTGATAATGTTGTTAAATTAGAAATCACTGAACGAGCATAAGGATATAGCGTCTCACATGCCTCTTTACTCATTTCAGGCATATTAATCATTCTTATTATCTTGAAATCGCCAACCATTGTAACATCTAAATTAAAAGGAGTATCTTCGTTTTCATTTTTTTGCACCATAATCTTTATTGATAATCTGCACATATCTCCTTTCAGCCCGATATC
>CAYMPR010000026.1:10996-15550 GCA_964392385.1 uncultured Christensenellaceae bacterium
GTCAAAAACAAAGCAATAAAGGAATACAATATTGGTGTCATAACATTAAGCAGAATTTTGTCATTACTTGCGCCTATGTCCTGTTTTAAAAGACCAACTAATCCAGAAAACAAGACCACTACACTATCAAATATTAGTATTAGCCAATGAATATTTAAGCTTGGATTCTTTCTATACGTCAGTCTTGCAATTATTTCTGTGCCTCCTGCTGAACTGTTGGTTAGTAGATTAACTCCTAGTGATAAGCCACTCAATGTCCCACCAGCAACTGATGCAAGTATTATTACTCCACTCTCGATGTCAGTACCACGGAAAACGGGAAATTTCAATAAGCTAAAAATACCCATAAGTCCAACATACAAGAAAATACAATACATAGTTCTGAAAGCAAATTGCTTGTTGAGAAGAATAAATGATGAGATTATTAAAGGGATATTTAGAACTAGAACTATTATTGCAGGATTGAAGACGCTTTCGGCAAGTTCAATGTTATAAATTGCTATGATGTTATAGGTGATAGAGGCAATTCCTGCTATACCCCCAGGTGCAAATGCATTAGGAACGATGAATGAATAAGTACTAATTGATCTTACTACGCTAATAGCCCCAAGCAATAAATATACTAATAACTCATTAATAATTTTTTTATTTTTTTCTTTTGACATAATTTACCTCTAAATCATTACAATTATATATATTTGGCAAATAATTAGCAACCTAGAAATACAAAAAAGGACTCGCAACGCAAGCCCTTTTGGAGTAAAGAAATAATCTGAATTTACTTTGTACCGAAAAGCCTATCTCCAGCATCTCCAAGGCCAGGGAGTATATATCCCATTGAATTTAATTGTCTATCACAAGTTGCGACAAATATTTTCACATCTGGGTGAACTGAAACTACATGTTTGATACCTTCAGGAGCAGCGATAATGGACATTAGTCTAATGTTTGTACATCCTCTCTTTTTTAGTTGGGTAATAGCTGCTGAAACTGAACCACCTGTTGCAAGCATTGGGTCTAGTAATATACACAATTTATCCTCAATTCCTTTAGGGAGTTTACAATAATATTCGTGAGGCTCTAACGTTTTTTCATCTCGATACAAGCCAATATGTCCAACGTGTGCTGTAGGAAATAACATATGGACACCATTTACCATACCAAGGCCAGCTCGTAAAATAGGAATTACTGCAACTGAATTTTCAATAACCATAGTTTGTTTACATTTTTCAAGAGGGGTTTCTACTTCAACCTCTCTTGTTCCCACATCTTTTAAACACTCGAAAGTCATTAATGCAGTAATTTCAGCAACGAGTTCTCTAAACATTTTTGTATTAGTGTTTTTATCTCTCAAAATTGCTATTTTATGCTGAATTAAAGGATGATTAAATATTGCTACATTTTTCCCGAAATCCATAATTTCTCCATTATACTTCTGGTTTTTCATCAATAATTGTATCTGTCTGTTTGTCTTTTTCAATTATTACTTCTTCAATAGTGACATTAACTAATTCAGGGGAAGCTAGTTCCTTTTCTCCCTTGGCTTTATCGGGGAAAACTAGATTTAATACTACTCCAACTACGGTTGCAAGAGCTAAGGGTGAAATCTCAACTGAACCAGCCATAATTTTTAGGTTGTTATTACCAGTTATATCTCCTGCTAAACTCATTGCCCCAAGACCTAAACCTATTGATAAAATAACTGAAACAATTATCATATTCCTGCTATTAGTAAAATCAACTTTTCCATCGACTAATGCACGTAAACCTGAAGCTGAAATCATACCAAAAAGAACTATTGAGGCGCCGCCAATTACAGCACTTGGAATTGTACCTAGAAAATCTCCAAAAATCGAAAATACGCCAAATGTCACTGCAAATATTGCCGCGAGAAGGATATTCTTTGTAGAAAAGTTCTGAGTAATAGCTAATACGGCCGTATTTTCGCCATAAGTCGTGTTTGGAGGACCTCCTAATAAGCCTGCAATCATAGTGCCAACACCATCTCCCATTATTGTCCTGTTCAAGCCAGGATCAACCATGAAATCTTTTTGGCAAATTACACTGTTAGCAGAAATGTCGCCAAGATGCTCCATAAAAGTTACAAGTGCAATTGGAACTATGGCTAGAAATCCATTCAAAAACGCAGCCCCAGAAATATTAGCATACCCTTTGTAAAAAGAGAATTCCTTACCGAGATTTTGAAAAATAATTATTCTGTCTACGCTAAATGCATTTTTATAGGATACTAGACCTATTATAGCTGCATATATATACCCTACGATAAAACCTACTAATACAGGAACGACTTTCCAAAAACTTTTAGGTTTTGCTAAGGAACTTGTTAAAATTATAGTAATTGCAGTAACAGCAGCGGCTGTCCATTGTTTCCAAGCAACAGCAGTCGTTCCGCCAAAAGCACCAAGCCCGATTACGGCATCATACTGAAAGATGATATTATTCCAAAACATTTTAGGAGCTAATATCATGCCAATTATTATAATGACTGGTCCAATAACAACTGGAGGAAATAGTTTTCTAACCTTTTCAACTCCAACCTTTTTTATAACAAAGGAAAGAATAATATATACAGCAGCAGCTAGAACAATACATATTGAAGCAACTGCCATTGCATCTTGCCATTCTGTTGAGTATTTAACTTTGCCATTACCAACAATTGATATTAACGCCGGCAAAAAGGCAAAAGAACTTCCTAAAAACACAGGTACCTTTTTCTGCCCAATTAGATAAAAGGCAATTGTACCAAGTCCTGCAGAAATCAGCGCCATAGGTATACTCATGTTTGTTAAAATAGGAACTAATATAGTAGCCCCTAACATTGCAAACATATGTTGAAAGGATAATACAACATCTTTTACTGAATAATTATACTCCCCCCCCTTCTTAAAATATGAAACAAACTTACTTCCCATACAAATCCTCCTTTTGGTTTTTTTCATATTATCATTTAGTCTATTATGTGTCAATGTGGTATTGAAATATATTTTTCTACGTTTTGTATTTTACAAAAAAGCAAAAAATACAACTATTGAATTTAAGGGATATCAAAGAATTATTGTTACAGGACCATCATTTTCCTGAATAATACTCATATTTGCCCCAAAGACTCCATATTTAACAGTGATTCCTTGTTCCCCTAGAACCTCGCCAAAAGCCTCATATAGTAGTTTAGCTTGTTGTGGGCTTTCTGCTTTAACAAAATCTGGTCTGTTACCATGTGAACAGTCTGCTAGTAAAGTAAACTGAGATATTAGTAATATTTCTCCGTTAATTTCCTTAATTGATAGATTCATTTTTCCATATGAATCCTCAAATATACGCAAGTTGGAAATTTTTTTTGCTAAATTTACCATATACTCTTCTGAGTCATTTTTTTCTACACCAAAATAAAGGCATAAGCCTTTTTCAATCGAAGAAATCAATGCGTTATCAACAAATAAACTCGCTTTTTTAACTCTTTGAATTACTACTTTCATTTTTTATTATTCCTTTTCCTTTATAACTATACAAACTTAATCAATGAAATGCTAGTAGTTAAAAATATAGAAGCTAACATATATTAATCCGCCTTATTGGGACCGAAAAAATCTATTAGCTTCTACGTAATTCTTAGCTCTCTATTAGTTAAGGTTTGACTTATGGTATCTAAGGATACAATATTATACTATAATTAAAGATGTTAGACTAACAGGATCAAGTATCTTCCCATCTTTATAAACTCTCATATTGCCACTTGAAATTTCGTCTATTAATATTACTTTATTACCATTGTAACCGAATTCAAATTTAATATCCCACAATTCTAATCCTTTTGATTTCAAAACACTTGCTACAATATTAGTAATCTTAAGTGTTTGTTTCTTCACACTCTTAAATTGTTTGTAAGACATTATTTTTAAGGTTTCCAGTCCTTCAGCCGTAATTAATGGGTCGCCCTTTTTATCATCTTTTAGCGTGGTTTCTACATATCCACCTTCAATAACTGTCCCATCAGCAATATACTCTCCATATCTCTTAATGAAGCTGCCAGTTGCTCTCAATCTGCATACCACTTCTAATCCTTTGCCGAATACTTTAGCCGGCAAAACCTCCATGGTTCCCTTTTCAAAGTCAGCACTAATAAAATGAGTTTTTATACCTTTTTCCTTTAATACATTGAAAAATAATGTCGATGTCTTTAAATTAGCTTTCCCAATACCCTCAATTTTTAATCCAATCGTATTTTCGCCGGGATCAAATTTACCATCTTTTCCAGTTACATCATCTTTAAATTCAAGTAAGTTGTTACCATTATCAAGCCTGTAAACATTTTTTGTTTTGCCTGTGTATAAAAGTTCCATAATTCCCCTCCAAAAATAAGATAAATAAATTATAATCGCATTAGTAATTATTGGCAAATTATTTATCTAAATATACTAGATATTTGACAATAAAATAGTGCTTTGTTATAATCGTTTTTGTCATCGAATGGGGATATAGCTCAGTTGGTAGAGCGATGCGTTCGCAATGCATAGGCCAGGGGTTCGAATCCCC
>CAYMPR010000027.1:0-1119 GCA_964392385.1 uncultured Christensenellaceae bacterium
AGAAAGGCGATTAAATTAATAATTGGTATTAAGGAAATTATGATTATACCAAACCATTTTCTTGGAGGTATTTCTTCAGCAAGTACTTTAATAGGTTTTGGCGGAGAAGGTTTTTTCATGCCTGCTTTAACGCTTGAAGGCATGTAAGGATTATAATTATAAGCTCCTACAACTGGCTCTTTTACAATCTTTTTCTTTGGCATATATTCTCCTTGTGCTACTTTTTATTATATCATAGCAAGCGAGTTGTTTCACTAGAAAATAATATCTGAATTTTTGTTTTTCTTTATAATCAAGATTTTTTTAGTTGGCTGTTTTAGTAAAGTAAATGATGCTTGATTTCAATTATAATAATCTATAGACCATTGCTTCATAAGGGCGTAGGGTAAGACTTTGTAAAACAGGGCGGTCATAGGAATAATTATGAAGTTCTAGTTTGCTTTCAAGATATGCAGCATCCATTGGTGACTTAAAGAAAACATCTTTATTTTTAAAGTTACAAATAACTAAAAGCCTTTCTCCGTGGAACCATCGCTCAAAGCACAAAATATCTTTACTGCCCACATAGTTTTCCTTGAAGGCGCCATTAATAATTAAGTCGTTGCCTTTTCTAAAGGAGATTAGCTTTTTATAAAAATTCAAAATAGAATCGGGGTTAGCCTTATCTTTTTCAACGTTAATTTCAGTAAAGTTTGGATTGACTTTAATCCAGGGATTACCGCTTGAAAAGCCTGCATTTTCAGATAAATCCCACTGCATAGGTGTTCTTGCGTTATCGCGACTACGTTTTCTGAGTATTTTAAGAGCAGTCTTTTCAAATAGCTTATCAAAAGGGGAAAGCATTTTCCTTATGTTTTGTACTACAACGTCTTGACACTCATCGAAGCTTTTAAAGGGGAAATTAGTCATCCCAATCTCTTCACCTTGATACATAAAGGGTGTACCTTGCTGCATGAAAATTGCAATTGCGAGCATTTTTGCTGCTTGTTCTCTTTTGTTACCATATCCTGGGGCATAAGTATCTATTGATCTTGCTTGATCGTGGTTTTCTAAATATAACGCGTTCCATCCTTTTTGCATTAAACCAAATTGCCAACGGGAAAAGACCCTTTGAATTTT
>CAYMPR010000027.1:1219-2440 GCA_964392385.1 uncultured Christensenellaceae bacterium
TCATCTCCTCTTGCAAGCAGGTTAAATTTACCGTTAGGTAAACCTTCTTTTTTACTTATATATGTAATTACGTCGCATCTAAAACCATCTACTCCTAGGTTAAACCAGTAATTGCAAATATCTCTTACTTCCTGTCTAACCTTAGGGTTATCCCAATTAAGGTCTGGTTGCTTCTTTGTAAATAGATGTAAATACCACTCTTTTGTTGTACTATCATATTCCCAAGCAGAGCCTCCAAATCTTGATGTCCAATTGTTTGGTGGTTTCTTGCCATTTTTTCCACGACCTTTTCTCCAAATATAGTAGTCTCGGTATGGATTATCAAGACTAATGCGACTATTTTTAAACCAATCGTGTTCATCTGAAGTGTGGTTGACAACTAAATCCATGACTAATTTAATATTACGTTCATGCATTCCTTTGACCATTTCTTTAAAGTCGTCGAGTGTTCCAAATTCATCCATGATATCTCTATAGTTTGAAATATCATATCCATTGTCATCATTGGGGGATTTGTAGCAGGGGGAAAGCCAAACAGCAGTAATACCAAGATCTTTTAGATAGTCGAGTTTTGAAATAATTCCTTGAATATCTCCAATACCATCACCATTGCTATCGCAAAAGCTCCTAGGATATATTTGATAAACAAAAGAATCCTTATACCAACGCGTTTTAACAGAATTGTCCATTATCATCCTCCATTAGGATAAGATTTTAACAAATAAAAAGCACATAAACTTCGCTCACGCGCCGAATATGTGCGAGTAAATTATATAGTAATTTATCAATCAAACAACGGCGACATGGTCATAAATGCCGATGTCAAAAGAGTAGATTAGATATCAAGTTTTGCAAGAATGTCTTTTAGTGCCTTGCCTTCTTCTTTGCTTAAGGTGATTCCTTTTCCCATTCTTTCATGGTCAGGAGACCACTCACGAAGATCTAATCTTTCTTCTCTTCCGTTCCAAGAGATAAGATTAAGTTCTTTTGTCCAGCCTCTGTTAGACTTACTAAGTACTCCGCAGGCTTTGGTAATTTCATACTTTAATTCTGTTGGCATAGTTAATCCCTCCATAGATTTACCATATGCTATGCATATATATTAACTATATTAGTATATACGCGTGCGCGAGTCAATAGGCAAAGTTAAATTGATGGGGTAAAGAACGGACAAATCAAAAATTTCCTTGCATTAAGGTATGTTTATGGGGATGGTAATTC
>CAYMPR010000027.1:2540-4511 GCA_964392385.1 uncultured Christensenellaceae bacterium
AAAGAAACATTGCCATCTAACTTTAAGAGGCGATATTTTTCCTGTTTTAAACATGTACATTCTTGGCCGTTAATAGACCCAGAATCGTTACAAACAGTACAAGAATATTTAGGTTTTAAGTCAGAAAGCTCATAACCAAGTTCCTTTGCGCGTAACGATAAATCAAGATTGTATTTCTCAATAATCGTTTTAAGGGAACCCGTATCCTCTCCTTTAGACGCCTTTTGGGCTGCTTCAAGTGCAACGCTAAATTTATTTGACTCTATAGAGAAATACTTTTCATCTTTTCTAAGCTGGGCTAAATTACTCGCTGCAGTATATTCAGCAGCGATTCTTCTTGCGGCAATATTTTGTTTAGCTTCAAGTTCAAAGTTTTTCATTTCATCCTAGTTTTTATATAAAATTTTTTAAGTTATAGTGATTTGGTTGGAGGAGATAAGGGGTATGGTTTTGTCTTAAGGGTTAGAGGTTTTAGATGATTTACATCTCTTCACTATCCACATCGATGTCTTCAATATTTCTAATTATTGCATTTGCTTCTTCTTTAGTAAGACCTCCAAGAACGTCATTCTCGCTGGTTTTTGTCTTGGATTTTTTCTGTGAGGATTCGGCATTAAAGAAAGAGATAATATCCTCTACTTTATAAATTCCTTGTTGTTTTGCGATAGATAAACGGTTGCTAATATATGACAAAGGAAAAGCTTTTCCATCCGCAAATTTTGCAGCCGCAAGTATTGCTTCATGCTCAAAGCCCCAACCAATCATAGTCTTATATAAAGCCCTATCTGTTTTGGTTACGAATGATTCAAATTCATTTCTATTAATGGAAGACAGGACTTCGATTACTTTTTTATCTATCAATTGTTCTCTTGAAACATAAGATGAAATGCTCTCTTTTGTTAAAAGGCCTTCTTTTTGGAAACGTAACACTATTTCATTCATTTGATTAAGTTCTTTTATTGCTCGTAAAAAACAGAATTTTGAAATAGTTTCTAAAGCATCCATATCAAAGCCCATTGAAAGCCAGGGATTAATGTAGTACCTAACTACATTTTCATATTTGGAAAAAGTACCGAGGTTTTCAGTAATAATTTTCGCTAAGTTTAATTTATCATTTTCGAGTGAGATATATTCGCTTACTTCTGCTGGTGTAATAGCCTTTGCTTGGTAAAGATCATCGATAAGTGATATAAGCCGTGATTTACCACCTTTTTTCTTACATTCCTTTGCCGCAATTAAAATTGATTCCATTGGGATCATGTACTCTTTTGTCCATTTGAAATGCAACTCTCTCATTTCTAAATCTGGGGTACCATATGTTTTACCAAGTGAAGTTAGAATTTCATTTGCTTCAGTGCGCTTGGAGTCAACTTGGTCAAGGTATCTTGAGATGGATTCCTCGGTTAGTAAGCCTTTAGTGAAAAAGTTTTGCGCCATAGAAATAACGCCTGAGTAGTTTAGCTTCTGATTTTCTTGTTCGTAATATCGCATTATAAGCAAGATAGCAGCAGTTTCCAACTTTTTGCCTTTTATAAATTCAAAAAGAGACTCCAGTTGATTCATTGTAAAGTTAGTATTTGGCCACATTTTATATATCTCTGTCGTAAAAGATTCAAGCTCACGTGTTTCATACCTAACGGTCTTTGAAAGGGGAACTTTTACTAAATGATAAATAATTTCATAAGGATATTCGGGATTTCTAATACTTATCAGTCCCTTTTCTTCCCAATAGGAATAGGCATCCATTATGCGTTTTTCATCAAGCTTAAGAGCCATTGCAATTGTGGAAATATTATTATCGAATTCGGCAGCACTATTTGCTAAAAAAACTCCATATAAATAAATCTTTACATCAGTAGGGTCCGCATCTGGAAGATAGTTCAAAAAGAAGGTATTGTCGATTTGGGTATAACCTTCCTTTAAATATTCATGTGATAAAGTACAAAATCTCATATAGTCCTTTTTGAATTA
>CAYMPR010000027.1:4611-15075 GCA_964392385.1 uncultured Christensenellaceae bacterium
CATATGATGTCAAAGCAACTGAAGAGGTACTGCTATTAAGATAATAACTGGGCACACATGCCCACTTAATTATATATATGTTGCAAAAGAATGTGTCAGGTTGTATAATAAAATATAACAATTTCTTGGGGAGTGAGGCGTGTATTTTGCCCATAACTGAATGGGGTGCAATAACAAATATACCACAAAATTTTACGCAATGCCACTACAAGAAAAGCTCAAAAAATGTAAATTAAATAAAATGGAGTGGTATTTAATTTTGCGTATTTAATTGCAACGGTTAATTACAAACTATGAGTTCGGAGGGATTATGAAGCTCATCAACTTGAAATTTAGAGGTATTACTGATGCCGAAGAAAGCTTTGATTTTAACAATAAAGCACAAGGCCTTATTTCTATAGAAGGTGGAAACGAAGCTAAAATTAGAACTGCTTTATCTTTTGCATTCTATGGTAATGAAGATGCTGTTAATTTCAAGCTCCCCCTTATAGTCGAAATTCGGTTCGTTCTAGGGTTTGACGAATATTATATTTACCGCAAATTAACCAGAAATGTTGATGGTAATTCTGAGGAAGAAGTTAAACTCACGAATTTTAAAGGTGAGAGCATTACTGAACAAAAAAAAGAAAGCATTGATTCATTTTTGAAAGAGAAAATAGGTTTAAGCAAAAAAGCGTTCGATAAATTAATCGTGCTCGATAGAGAAGTAGCCTCTAAAATATCCAAGGATGCTATCTCTAGAGAAACATTTGTAGCTGAAGGACTTAGTGAACTTGCAAGCTCGACAAAGGTTTTAGAGATGCTAGAAAGTTTGCAATCCGAAGAAAAGTTAATTATTAAGTCACTTGAAAAATTAGACTGCGTAACGAAAAGCGAAATCGATTCGCTAGAAGCAGTTGTGGATCACGATAAAGCCAACTTAGAAGAAATCAGAACGAATATGGCAAGAATAACAGATGAATTGCATCTTGCGAAAAAATATAAAGGCGAGATGGATCTTCTCTATGATTCTCAAGCAAAGCTCGGAACGTTAAATGAAAAAAGAGAGGAGATGGCTTCTCTTGCTGATAGGCTTGCAAAAAGCAATGAGGCAAAAGCTATTTCCAATGTTTTTAGCGCCTATGGAGAAATTTTAGGTAGGCTAGATGAAGAAACTGAGAAACTAAACCAGATGAATGAAAAACTTGCTCTACTCGATGATAAAAAAGAGAAAGGTGAAGCAAGTTTACTTAAGCTTGGGGATAAGTTTGCTGAAGTTTCACAAAAAGGAGAAGAGCTTCAAAAGGTGCTTGAAAATCTTGTATTAGAAGGCAAAGATACCCCTGAAAAAATAGACTTAGATGCGTTACTTTTAACATATTATGCAGAAAATGACACTAAAGCTAAAGAATTACTGCAAGAAAACTCAAAATTATCAGCAGAAGCAGAGTCGCTAAATTTGGCTAACGATCAATTGGTAATCAAGAAAAAAGAAATTAGAGACAGTGCAGAATACAAGCTTGCCGTAGAAGAAGGTGCGGTTATTGAAGGCAGAATGAAGATTGTCGAAGATAGTCTTAATGCTGCAAAAGACAGAAAAGAAGCACTTCTATCAGATAGTGCAGGAATGAGAGAACAAATCGAGGATATTAATAATAAAACTGCAGGAAGGGATGAAGAACTAAAAACACTTGAGAAGGAAATAAAAGGAAAACACAAAAACTTCCAAGAGGCTGTAAATGCTGACGTTTTCTACAAGCAAAGAATATATAGTAAGCACCTTTTAGTGTCAAGAAATGAAGTAGAACTAGATGCTGTTAATCAAAAAATAGAATCAGTAAAGGTTGCAAATGAAGGATATAAGCAAAAGCTAACCATCTTAAAAGACAGAAAAGCTGCGATTATTAAACATCGTGGTAGGCTTCAAGATAAACTCATTTTGCTCAACGAGAAAATGTTGGAGTACATGAGCGAAAATAGGCTTAGGGATGTTAGCGAGAAAGTTGAATTCGGTTCTCATTGCCCTATCTGCGATAGCTTTGTTTCTGTAAAAAAACCTTTGCCACTAAAAGACACTAAGGCACTTGACAACCAAATTATTGCCGTCGGAAAAGATATTGATAAAGATGAAGCGGCTCTACTTGAAGCGGAGGCTGCAATAGGACAATATGATGCCGCTGTTACCATGGGCGCTCAGTATATGATGGCCCTTGAAGATACTAGAGACAGCAAAAAAGAGTTTATTGATAACATATTAGCCGAGTATAATGCGGCGAGTATTGAGGAACTTTTTGAAAAAACCAAGCAAGCAATAGAAAAGAGTAAGATTTTACAACAAAAAGTCGATAATTTTAAAGAACTAGAAAAAGATTTCCAAAAACAAATGGAAGCCAAAAGGATTTTAGAGGAAAATCTTTTAATAATTGGCAATGAAAAAATCCCTGTTGAAGATAATATAATAAAAACTTTAAGCGAAGAAATCGCTGATATGAAAACCAAATACACAAAATTCAAGAAATTTTATGGCGATGAATCGGCTACAGATTTACTCAAAAAAATTCAGGTGGTTGATAAAGAATACGAATCGATTGAAAAAGAGTTTGAAGCTCAATATGAGAAGTATTCTGTCCTCTCAAAAGAAAGAGATAGGTTATTTGTTGAGTCAAATAACTATGCAACCAGGAGCCTCCCATTAGTTATTAAGGGGAAATCATATTCTCGTGAGCAAATAACCGTAAAAGCATTCTCAGAGTATATGACAGCTATTATCGGTGAGTTAGCTAAAAACAAAAAGGAAAAAGATAAAATTAAGGTGCAAATAGCCGCCGTTAAAAAGGTATACGAAAGTGTCAAAGAGCAAAGAAATACCTTAAGAGAGCAAGCGTTAACCTTAGATGCATATATAAAGGCTACTAGAGAAACTTCCTCCACTATTTATGCAGACTATGAAGAAAGATTTAAGGAGCTTGGAGTTAGCGGAAAGATGGACCTTGATCGCTTAATTATGAGCGATTTAGAAACCGAGAAGGCACAGGAAAAATTAGTTTCTTATGACGAAGATTTAGTTTCTACAAAAGAAGCAGTTAGAGTGTATGAAGAAGGTTCAAAAAACAATGTAACATTCTTTGATAATGCGAACATTAATACCATGTTACTTGCTGAACTTAGAGAAAAAGAGGAAAAGGCAATTATAAGTCTCGGCGACAGTATGAGTAAAAAGAAAGCTACAACTGATAGGTATGAAGAAATAAGTAGATTAAATAAAAAACTAGCAACTCTGCAAAGCCGCATTAAAGGGATAAAGGATTTAGAGCCTGCTGTAAAAGAGGGAGCTATTATTGCCAAGGATTTAGCTGAACTAATAGTTGATAAAACTAATTCTATAGTTAGAACTGTTAGCAGTGGAAGGTATAAAGTTGAAAAAGGTGCGGATGGCTCGTTAGTTTTAGCACTTTCTGAGAAAGGCAAGGTAAGAGTGGAAAATCTAACAAGAGAGGAAAAGATGTTACTACCACTTGGAACAATCGCGGCCTATAATGAGTCGATGATTAATCTACTTGGTGGCGAAGTAGTGCCTATTGTAAAAGTTCAAACAATAGAATGTGATAAAGCAACTTTAGGGCCTCTTTATGAATATAGCAAATCAAGAGATATTATTGTTGTAAACGAAGATGATAACGCATATTTTAGGGCAATAAGTAAGATGTAAATTTAGCTTTTATTTTTTAGAAGGCCACCTAAAATAGGGTTGTCTTTTTTTATCTAACTAAGCAAAAGAGCTAAAAGATAGATGTAGTTAAACTGATAATATATAATGTTAGCTGTCTCAAGGCTTATTAGTAATTACGTTAATCTTAATACTTTGCAAATATTGGTAACATATACATACGTTAGAAGTCTAAAAGATAACGATAAATTATCGAGTGCGTTTTATAAGGTAAAAGGGTTATAATAGGAAAATGAAGAACTAATATTAGTATCTTGTTTTTAAAGGGACAGAAAGGGAGAAGATTAATGGGCGAAGTATTAAGAGTTGAAAACCTATATAAGCTATATGGATTTAAAAAAGGTTTTATGATAAAAGCCGTTGATCACATCTCATTTTCCGTTAATTCGGGCGAGGTAGTAGGATTTTTAGGGCCCAATGGTGCAGGGAAAAGTACCACAATAAAAATGATAGTGGGTCTCGCTGAGCCCACAGAAGGCAATATTTACATAATGGGCAAGGATACCAAAAAAGAACGGGAAGAAGCGATGAGATATGTTGGTGGCGTTATAGAAAATCCTGACCTATACAAAGAATGGAGTGCATACGAAAATTTAATGTATTTGAAGTCATTGTCGATTGATAAAAACAATCAAGAAACCTTTAGCAAAACTTTATCTAAACGAAAGAATGAAGTTCTAGAGGTACTTAAGGTTGTTGGCCTTGATTCTAGGATGCATGATAAGGTTGGGCATTTTTCTTTAGGGATGAAACAAAGACTAGGAATAGCTCAGGCAATAATGGATAATCCTAAACTTTTAATTTTAGATGAGCCTGCAAATGGCCTTGATCCTGCTGGTATTAAGGAAATTAGGGATATGCTACGCAAATGCGCAGAGCAATTGGATATGGCCGTATTAGTTAGCAGCCATCAACTTGCCGAGATGGAACTTATGTGTGATAGATTCCTAATTATCGATAAAGGGAAAATAACAGCTGAACAAAAAACATCGGAATTAACGGGCGGGAAAGAAGGTACACTAAGAACTATTGTGGTCCAAGTTGATAAAGAGAAAGTGGAGGAAGTGAAAGTTTTCTTGGAAAACTATTTAAAAACAGAAGTTTTACAAAAAGGAGACCATGTTAAATTCACAACAGATAAGGACATTTCTGCAATAACAAAAGAACTAGTAATTAATAATTTTGATGTGCATTCGATATCTCCAGAGAAGGGAAGGCTAGAAGACACATATCTTGAAGCTACATCAAAAAGCAAGCTCGGAGGAAAACAATAATGTTTACGAATTTATTTGTTGGCGAATTAAAAAAATCCTTCGGGAAATTACTAACTATCATTATGGCTGCAATTTTTGTGCTTGTTATATCAATAATGACATATAGTATCCATGATATGTTTGAATCAATGCAGACTTCTCTTCCAGATGGAGAAGACGGGGAAGTTATTGAAACTGAGACTGGGGTTAGTTATACAAGACAAGAAATAACAGATGGGATTTTGCTTTTTGAAGCCCAAATAGTTGCCATTGAAAGGGAAGTGAAAAAAGCTGGATTTAGTTATTATCAAATGAGTTATGATGTTTTATATGAAGCAAAAGCTAACTTGAATATGTATAAGTATATCCAAGAAAATGAGCTATACGATACGCCTCTAATTGTTAATAGAGGGGTTGATATGGTGTCTGTTATGGGTGGCGGGGATTTAACACTTTCTGCCGATGAGTATTTAGTACTTGTGCTTTCCATTATCTCATATTTTGTTATGGTATATGGAATTATTATAGCTTCTGGCTCTTTTGCAAAAGAGTATAAAGATGGTACGTTAAAAATATTGTTTTTACGCCCAATTACAAGGACTAAATTGCTTCTTGCAAAGGCACTCTCTGTATTAACAATTACAACACTAGCATATTTAGCATGTTTTATTTTCGCTGTTATTATTTCATATTCAGTTTTTCCTATTGAGATTAATAAGGCTCTCTTTTCATTTAATGGAGGAGCATTTTCTCAGGCAAATAGCGATTTTCAGATTTTTATTGCGTTTTTTGTAGGCCTAATCGAAACTCTATCTATGGTGTTTTTAGCATTTTTCTTTGGTACGCTAACTAGAAACAGGATATGGGGAATTGCAATCCCGATGCTGCTTGAAGGAATGGGCCAATTCCTTATTTATACAGGACTTGCTAGGTTCTTCATTGTAGATGCTATTAACATTTCTCAATATGTAGGAGTTAGTGGAAGTATTACTGCTGGCGGGAATTTCTTTATAAGCTTGCCAGTGTATTTAGTGTATATGGTAGGGCTTGGGTTAGGAACATATGTATCAGTAATAAAGAGAGATCTAGCATAAAATAGTTATTAGTAATGCGCTAGTTTTAATAGATAAAGGATTTAAATTGCAACTAAAAGCAGTTTAATACTATAAACAAGAGATATATGAAAAGGAAAAAGAGAAAAAATGAGTAGAGGCACAAAATTTATTGCAAGAACAGGAATAATTGCTGCTTTGTATTTTATTCTTACTTTTGCAGTTGCTCCAATTGCATATGGACCTTTACAATTTAGAATTGGAGAGGCGCTAACGCTACTTCCTTTACTTTTCCCAGAAGCAATTTTAGGTCTTACAATTGGTTGTTTTGCAGCCAACATGTTGTCCCCATTCTCTTGGGCGGATATCGTTTTTGGCACGCTAGCAACTCTTGTAGCAGCCCTAATGACATACGGTATAGGAGAACTCATGAAAAATAAAAGTTTGCTTTTAAGGTGCATAATAGGCTCTCTCCCTCCTATACTAATTAATGCTTTAGCACTTCCAGCTATGTGGTTTTTCTTGGGTTCAGATACGGCATATTGGATTAATTTAGCGATGATGCTAGGAACTCAAAGTGGAACCATACTCATAATAGGAATTCCTCTTACAATGTCGCTATCTAAGACAAAAATTGGGCGATAGTTGCTTTTAAGTATACTATTTGATGTTCTTTCCCCCTAAGAAATAACCTTAAACACATACTCTTAATAATTGCGTAGAAAAGAGCATAATAGAAAAGTAATATACACAGCAAGAGATTGGCTCGATAGTTTCTTGATACTTAGCAATACAAAAAATGGCACAAGCTACTTGTCAACAGGGGAGTACCATATTTATCCAAAAATTTACTTATTGACTAATACTGACTTATGTAATATAATCATTAAATTAAATATGGTTCTATCGAGTTCGATGGACCATATGCTTTTAATCGGAGGACCACATGGATAAGACTATTCCGTTAACTCAAAAATTTTTTGATGAGCTAACCGTTAAGCTACAATTTATGATGACTGAAGGCAGAACCAAGATAGAGAGGGATATAAAACTCGCAAAAGACTTTGGAGATTTATCTGAAAATGTTGAATATAGTGCAGCCAAAGAAGCCCAAATGCAACTTGAGATGGAAATTGCGACAATTACTGATGCTTTAAATAAGGCATACCCAATCGATATGAGCCTGCTCACAACCAAGAAGGTAGGAGTAGGTAACCTTGTGACAATTCATGACTATGAATTCGAAGAAGATGTCACATATCGCATTGTAAGTAGCATTGAGGCAAATACTGCCGAAAATAAAATTAGCCAGGAGAGTCCTCTTGGAAAAGCCCTTATGAACAGGAAAAAGGGCGAGGATATCTCTTTCAAAACCCCTGGTGGAGAGCTAAAAGTTAAGATTCTAAATATTTCAAAGTAGAAAAATGTAACAAATATTAACCGGTGTAGAAGCACCGGTTTTTTAATTTCCTATAAAAGAGTTTGCCCCACAAAAAGCATAAAAATATAACAAAGTAATAAGGTAAAAGATATCTATAAAAAACAAGGGTAAAATAACAATTAAAATGCTTTTTAATAATGAAAAAATATAATGCAATAATACAATATTTCATATATAATATATTAAATTTATTTATTGCCTTAATCGGCTTATCGGAGGAGAGAAATGGATGTAAATCAAGTAAATCCTACTGAAGAGATTTTAGATGTTAACGAACAAATAGCTGTTCGTATGCAAAAACTTATTGAGTTAAAGAGCAGTGGCGCCGATCCCTTTTTGGAGATTAGGTTTGATAGGGACGCTGAAGCAAAGGACATTCTCGCAAGATATACAGAGTATGAAGGAAAGCAAGTTAAAGTTGCTGGTAGAATAATGTCCAAAAGAATTATGGGTAAAGCGAGTTTTTGCCATATTTACGATGGAAGTGAAAATATTCAGTTATATTTTAGGATTGATGCGCTTGGAGAAGATAATTATAACGAGTTTAAAAAACTAGATATAGGCGACATAATTGGTTTGTCAGGCGAAGTGTTTTTGACACACAAGGGTGAGATTTCGATAAAAGTAACCGAATATAAATTGCTCGCTAAAGCTCTAAGACCACTCCCTGAAAAGTTTCATGGACTAACAAACCCTGATTTAAGATATAGACAAAGGTATGTAGATTTAATTGTCAACCCAGAAGTAAAAGATGCATTTATTAAAAGATCTCAAATTATGCAATCAATTAGAGAATATTTGAACGCAAAGGGATACATTGAGGTTGAAACACCAATTCTTAATAATATTTTAGGCGGGGCAAATGCGCGACCCTTTATCACCCATCACAATACTCTAGATATTGATATGTATTTAAGAATAGCTCCAGAGCTTTATTTAAAAAGATTGATAGTAGGTGGCTTTTCAAAAGTATATGAGATAGGCAGACTCTTTAGAAACGAGGGAATGGACACCAAGCATAATCCCGAATTTACCACAATTGAGCTCTATGAAGCATACACAGACTATAATGATATGATGGATATTACAGAGGGTATGTTTAAGTATTGTGCAAACAAGATACAAGGAACTGAAAAAATAACCTACCAAGGAGTAGCTATTGATTTGTCATCTCCTTGGGAAAGAATTACAATGGCAGATTGCGTTAAAAAACACACAGGTTTAGATTTTTACGCTGAAGGAGTTGAGGAACTCTTAGTAAAGGCAAGAAAATTAGGAGCGGATATTCCATATACTACTTCATGGGGGAAAGTCCTCTATGAAACCTTTGATCAATTGGTAGAAGAAAAGCTAATTCAGCCAACCTTTGTCTTAGATTACCCCATTGAAATAAGTCCTCTTGCAAAAAAGAAGAAAGATGATCCAAGGCTAGTTGAAAGGTTTGAAGTATTTATTACTGCTAGAGAAATGGGCAATGCCTTTAGCGAATTGAATGATCCTATTGATCAAAAAGAAAGATTTATGGACCAAGCAAGCAAAAGAGAAAAGGGCGATGAGGAAGCTCAAATGATGGATGAAGATTATGTTAATGCTCTTGAATATGGCCTTCCACCTACTGGAGGACTTGGGATAGGAATAGACAGAATGGTAATGCTTCTAACTGATTCTGCTTCCATTAGAGATGTGCTACTTTTCCCAACAATGAAACCAATTGCTAAGCAATAATACTAAAAAAACTAATCTCACACATAATTGCCTAGAGAAAAACCAATTGCTAAGTAAACTAAGAAATATACACTTATACCAGAATTACTAAAAAAACCAATAATAGTAAAGTTTAAAAAATGAAACAATTAAGAAATAGAAAAAATATGGCGTCTTATCGTCCGCCATCACAAATAGAGTAAGACGGCTTAAAACCGTATTTTGAGGAAGAATGAGAACTCCAATTAACGATGCAATTAACGAACATTTATCACACATTTCCTTTCATACCCCATCAAATGATGGTACTGGCTCTGGGCTACTAACAGATAATTATGATGTAACTGAGCTATCATACACAGATAACATTATTTCACGTCATGGAATAATCGCAGAAAGCGAGGCAGAAGTTGCTAAGGTTTTTAAAAGTGACAACGTGCTTTTTTCCACTTCAGGTTCTACCACATTAATACATATTGCAATGCATGCTCTATCGGATGAAGAGCCGTTTTTAGTATATGAAAATGCCCATGGTTCTGTATTTAATTCCTTAAGAATTATGGGTGTAAAAGCATATGTTTCTAGAGGTATGGATATCATCGATGCCATTAAACAAACTGGTGCAAAGAGGGTAGTTATTACTAGCCCAAATTATTTTGGGAAACTAGTTCCTCTAGATACATTTGATAGGATAAAGGCTGAAACTGATGCAAAAGTTATGTGGGATTGTGCACATGGCTCTCACTTTAACTTTAGCTCTAAATTTCCTAAATGGGATCCAAAATGTGCCGATATAGTTATCCATTCACTCCATAAGACGACACCAACTATGACAAGTGGAGCAATAATGCATGTTTCAAATAGATATATTGAACGAGCTAAAACATGGTTCTCTATGATACATACAACATCGCCTTCATACCCGATTTTAATGAGTATTGAAACTGGGGTAAAGTATCTTTATGAGAACGGTGAAAAGGCATATGACAAAGCGATTGCAGATGTCGAACGCTTTATTAGTTCAATGTCAAATACATCGTTTAAAGTTTACACAAATGATGATCCAACAAGAGTATCTATTGAGAGTTCTTTCGAGGGAAGTATGGTAGCTGCATACCTAGAACAAAACAATATTTTCCCTGAGATGACATATGGTAACAGAGTAGTATTAATTGTTAATCCCTTCAATTCTGATAAGCTTGTAAAAGTTGCTAAGTGCTTAATGGAACTTGAACTTGGAAAAGTATCCCATGATTTTGAAATCGAAGAACCAATTATAAAAAGAGTTAGAAGATCAGGGATGAAAGC
>CAYMPR010000028.1:0-14630 GCA_964392385.1 uncultured Christensenellaceae bacterium
CAATTCATCCCACGACTAAAGTCACAGGTGTTCTTGCTATATTGAATAAAAATTATATCACAATCATTAAAAAACACAAAAACATAGCACGATGCTATGTTTATTGCCCAAGCCAAAGATATTATTACTAACCTAGTGCTAAGAATCGTTATGTATTAATCTTAAATGCTTTTATTCGCAGGTGGGTCTATACACGAGCCAAAACATGTTTTCAGAAGAAAATTCATATCCAATTCTTTTTTGAATCTTTAATGATAGTTCGTTGTCAGTTACGACGTGGCCCCAGGGAATCCTGCCATTTCTAACCATATAATTAATGACATGTGCTTCCATTGCAGCCCCATACCCTTTGCCTCTAAATTCCGGGAAGATTTCAAGGAGGCCAACGCTTCCTTCTAGATGCACACCCGCAAAGCCAACCATTTTATCACCTTTATATGCAGAGAATAGTTCACCTCTTTCCCAAATTTCCCGGAGTCCCTCTTCTGTCTCTTTACGATAAGTTTCATATATTAACTTTAAATTTTTTTCCTCTGCTAAGCGAATATCAAGATCTGTTTCAATTATTACTTCTTTTCCTTTCATATAGGCACATTGAAAACACTCTACACAAATGTTAAAGCCATATTTTTTCATCATATAATCTAGTGGAGCATTTCGATTTGCATTAAATATTCCCGCTTTATCGAGATTAGTCAGTAATTTAACTCCCTCTTCTGGAGTTTCTGATGAAATTAAATATAGCTCGCCTATTTTTTCATACGCCAAAACACCGAAATCTGAAACCTCCAAAATCTCTGCGGTTCCTCTCACTATAGGGTCAATTATATTTATATTCGCAATAAAGTTTTTGTTTAAATATATTAATGCCTTTTCTTTGTCTGTCATAATTTCACCTAACCAAATCTTTTTTAAATAGCCAAGACAATACTACAATATACCCTCTAAAAAATCAATTGCAAATGAAATCTGATTTCTCAGTTCATAAAAAAAGAGGTTTCCCTCTTTTTAATAATTAAAAAATTTATTCTTACGTACATTTATTTTTCTTTTCTAAAGCACAAGAACCAATCTAGACAATATTTATTATCTTCCTTGTTTTCTACTCTATCTTTTGCCGTTCCACAAGTTCCTGGCGGGGGTAGAATAACATCATCACCAGGCCTCCAATCTGCAGGAGTAGCCACTTGATCTTTGTCGGCTTTTTGTAGACCCATAATAATTCTCTTTATCTCATCAAAGTTTCTCCCAAGCGATGCTGGGTAATATAAGATTGTTCTAACTATTCCCTTTGGGTCGATAAAAAATACTGCTCTAACTGCTTGGGTTGAAGATTGAGACTGAATCATACCGTATTTTCTTGCAACTTCCATTTTAATGTCCTCGATTAATGGGAACATGACTCTTGGGTGTTTGTAATTCTTCCACTCTAATTCTTGGATTTTTCTTAGCCAAGCAATATGAGCATACAACGAGTCGATTGATAGGCCTACTAGCTCTGTATTAAGCTCTTTAAAATCATCTTGTAGTGATGCAAAAGTCATAAACTCAGTTGTGCACACTGGAGTAAAGTCAGCGGGGTGAGAAAATAAAATTACCCACTTCCCCTTGTAATCTTCTGGGAAATTAATTATTCCTTGAGTCGTAACAGCCTTAAATGCTGGAGCTGGGTCACCAATTAATGGTAGAGAGTTTGTTCTTAATTCTTCCATAATAAATTTCTCCTTTTTAATATTTTTATATTCCCATTCTACAATCTAAAATTCTACGTATCAGTGATTAAGTCGCTTATTGCATAAAAAATGCTCACTGGTAAAGTGAGCACAATCTTTTTAACTATTAAGGAGAGGATTTAAAGTTTTTTTAGTATTTCGCTAACTTCTTTCATCTCACATTTCCCAGCATAATGATCTCTAAAATATCTCATTACTGAAGGAACGGATTTGTCTTCTAAGGATAATATTATTGCTTTAATTTCCTCTGCATTCATCATTTTAGGCAGATACTTTCTTATACACTCAAGTTGCTTATCAAGTGCTAAAACGGTTTCTTCTCTTCCGGCCTTTAAAAATCCATCTCTTTCTTCAATAAGCTCTTTTTCAGCCTTTTGAATAGATTGTATAACATCAAGTTCTGTTATTTCGCCCTTTCCACTCTTTTCAAGGAGCATTAATTTGGATATAACTACATTTAGTGCAGTCACAGCCTCCTTATCATGTTTTTTCATTGCCTCTATTTTCTCTTTTTTTAAATCTGCAAGTGTCATTTTAACCTCTCAATATTTATGTTTATTCACATATTATACTACATTATCCTTTGTTTTGTTAATTGAACTATAAGTTAGTTAATCATTTCTTTCATTTTCTGTTTTTCCTTCTTTTACACCTACATCAGCGAAGGCTTTGTTCGTCTTAAGAATCTCTACTATTGCTGGGACGATGAATACATAAGAAACTGCCTCAACCACAGTATTTATTGCTATTATCATTCCTACTATGTAGGTGATGTTAATTGTGTAATTTCCAATACTTTGTCCTGCTGAAAAAAGATAAAACATTCCCAAAAATCCTATAGTGTTTGTCAAAACGCCCGCAAGGGTAGCTATAGCTGAAAAGAAATATTTTCTTACTATTGTCTGGGGCTTTGGGCTTTCTTTCATTTTCCTTTCTATCTTATTAAACAGACCCGCAAGCGCACCAGCGACTATTCCCACAAGAACTCTTGGCAAAACTGAAATTAATGGATTGATAACATTTTGAAATACTGGAACACCCAAATATCTTATTAATGCAATAGTCATACTAACAAGTCCAAAAGCAAGCCCCGCTAGTGCACCCATCTTCCATCCTTTTAGCTGCGCTATAACAAGAACAGGGATTAGTCCAAGCGCTAAGCTAATTTGCAACCCAAAAAGCTGTATTACTTCGGCAAGCGCTTGCAAAACAATTATTAAAGCTATAGTTATGGAAAGTAAGGCTATGTTTTTATTTCTATTCTTGTTTTGTACTATATCCATTTGCTAATTATCCTAAATGTTATGTCTTATGGATTCTATTTCATATATCCATTAGAGTTTTATCTCATAACAATTATACTTTATTCATACATACTCTATAAAGCAAATAACCCCCTATTTGTTTGTAAATAGGAGGTGAATTGAAGTTTATTCTGCTTTTCGGGTATTTAATAAACTTAGAGCTTAGGTTTTAATAAAATATATCGCCTATCTGCAAACTCTTTATCAAGCTGGTAAGCAAAATATGTACTTTCTTTGTAAAATTTAAACCCACACTTCTCTATCACTCTTTTTGACCTATCGTTTCCAATAAAATGTGCCACCGTAATTGCCTCAAGCTCTGTTTTATTAAAAAAGTAATCAATTACCGCATTAACCGCTTCAACCATTAAACCTCTTCCCCAATAGTCCATAGATAAGACATACCCTAGTTCTTTTGATTTAAGGCTTAAAAATTCCTCTTCCTCGTTTGCCCATGACTTATGAAAACCAATAGTCCCTATTACCTTGCCATTATCTTTATATACCATAGCAAAAATATTATTATCTGATACCAACATGCTTAAGATATCAAAAGACTCCTTCTTTGATTTGTGGTGTGGCCATCCTGCCGCCTCTCCCACCCCTTCAACTGATGCAAAAGCGTAAAATTCATCTACATCAGTAATTCTAATTGGCCTCAAAATAAGTCTTTTGGTCTCTATCTCTATTCCTATTACACTGATTTCTAAATCCATTCTAAAACACTTCCTAAATTGCTATTATTACTACTAGATTATTCATTGCATTGTCTTATACATGATAATCATACCCCATTAATTGATAGTGCTCAATATTTAATGTTGCGCTAGTATTTTTTCTACCTTTATTTTAATGACTTGTCTTGATATAATGAAAACATTATATGATATTGATAGCGAATTGATAAGTCAATGTCTTCCGAGTTTTTATAATAATGTAAGGGTTTAGGTGCGAGTTGAGAAAGAACAAATCACTAATTATCTGTGTTTCATTACTTCTTATTAGCTTTTTGCTTTTCACATCATCATGCAATAATGCTACTCTTGAAAATGTAAATATTATTGATCCAAAAGTAGTAGAGGTAACGGAAAACTATATCGATTCTTTTTGGGATGATGATTTTAATTATTTTTATCAAAACAACTTAAAGATTCCTGCTGGTGCTCATAGATCTGGTCCTGCTTTTGGTAGATATAGCGATTTCTGGGTGGAAGCTCAACACTGGCAAACAGTCATGGATATATACGACAGACAAGGTGGTGAGTATTATTTAGATTTAATCAACAAGGTTTACGAGGGTTTTAAGTTCTTTTACCCAAACTTTAAAAACAATATATATAACGATGACATCGGTTGGTGGGCACTTGGTTGCACTAGAGCATATATAATAACTGGTAATCAAGAGTATCTTGATGACGCAAAAGAAATGTTCGATTACATCTATGAAAGTTATAGCACCGATCTTGGCGGAGGGATTTATTGGACAACAGACAGGACAGGCAAAAATGTATGTACAAGTGCACCAGCTTCAATAACGGCATCTCGTCTTTCAGTCTTATTAAATGATCCTACCTATTTAGAAAAATCTATATCCCTATTTTCTTGGATTAGGGAAACCTTTTATGTTGAAGAAACAGGAAGGTTAGGGGATTCAATAAATTTTGATAGTAGCATATATGATGGCCAGCACTCATATAACTATGGTACCTTCGTTCAAGCAGCCTTTGAATTATACCTAAGGACAAATGATTCAAACTACTTATTATATACAGAAAAACCTTTAGACTATTTTCTATCGATATCATTGGAAAACGGAATTATGGCTCCCGAAGGCGAAGGAGATGGAGCCGCTTTTAGAACAATATTCTTTAGAGCACTTAATCTCATTGCAAAAACATCTCGTCCTGACTATCAGGAAATAATAAATAATAACGCCCTTTCTACCTACACATATAGGAGAGAAAGCGACTCTCTTTGTGGTTATAATTGGGCCGAAATACCTTCTGAAGATATGGTTATTCGAAGCATTGCTTATAGTGCTAGCGTGAGTCTTTTTCAGTTTTACAAGCCTTAGATTACCTTGTTAAATTACAATATATAATAATTAATTGCTGGTTGAAAGTTGCAAGTAGATATGTTTTTAAACCCAATTTACGTTTTTTACATCTATTCTTTTCGTTTCATCTTGAACATTATTCATTTCTCTCTTGTTTTGAGATCTTGGAATTACAACAAAGTTTTCTACATTTAGCCCATCTACATAGCGAGCAAAGAGACCATAGACTGGAAGGTCAAAATACCCACTTGAAGAAGGTGAGGCAAGAGGAATGTGCGAAACGCGAGTTATTTCTGGATATCCTTTCATGTTCGCAATTCCCTGATAAGCGCCCTGAGTATTTTTGAATGTGTTGATTTTTTCATTTGCCTCTCGGTACGCAACGGTTATGTTTTTTAGTGTCACATTCTCGACGTATTTTGTTTCGCCAATCTTTTTATACCCAGTAATTGCACTTGCAATATCACAACCTGTGGCAGTGATATTTGAAATAGTAATATTTTTTAAACTGCTGCTCATGTGCCTATAGCCTAGCCATATTACAAAGGGGGCAGTTATGCTCTCCATGACAATATTATCAACTGTTATGTTACTTATATTCCCGCCATCCGTTGCTTCTATAGCAATTCCTGAATAGCCTCCTGCAACACCAGGCATGAAAAAGAAACAATTTCTTACAATTACATTTGATACATCATTCCATGTGGCCGTTCCTATTTTAAAGCAATTAGCAAGCGACATCACCTCGCAATTCTCGACAAGCATACCATCTAAGGGCGGAGTTTCACTTGAGCTAGTTTTAATGCAAATTGCATCATCTCCTGCTGCAATAAAACAATGCCTTATCGTAATATTTGTACCACCCTCGATATCAAATCCATCCGTATTTGCTACTCTAATATTATTGTTAATTACTACGTCTTCTATCAAAAGATTGGTAGTTCCTTCTAGTCTAGCTGTCCAAGTTGCAGCTTCATAAAGTTCAATATTCCTTATAGTTACATTGGTACAATTTTTCATACCTAATAGAATTGCTCTTTTGAATTCATGTTCTTTCCCAAACATAATTCTTTTCCTGTGCTCTACTATATATGTCTTTAAATTAAAGGTATCTAGAGGTAAAAATGGAGAGTTGTCTTTCGCTTCATTGACATATGTTTCTCCGTTTCCAGATATTTTGCCTGGCCCTTCAATTGTAATGTTGTCTGAATTTTCTGCGGAAATAAATCCCAGTTCATCAAACCTAACCGACTCATTTAAAGTTTTATTTTCATCAAAAGTTATACATTCTAAGGTTGAACCTTGATTAATTCTTAGTGTTACATTACTCTTTAGCTTAATCTTACCTGTCTTATACTTACCCCCGTCAACTACAACCGTTCCACCGCCATTTATAAATGCAGCATCTATGGCATCTTGTATTCCCGTTGCGTTATCAATAAAATTATTATCTATTGAAGCACCAAAACTCGAGATATAAAATGTGTCCCCCACTATCTCTGCGGGAGAATATAAATAGTCCTCTATGGGAATATTTGCCACAAACTTACCATCTTCAGTTAAATGATATTTTGTTTGTATAGCAGTACCCTCTTTAGAACTCACGGGAAGATAAAAAAAGAGAAGTCCTGCGGAAATTATGATAAAAATTGCACTCAAAATAGAAGCCAATATAATGATAATCTTTTTCCTATGAAGCATTCATTCCCCCATTTTGTAATACTTAATTTTGATACGCAATGCCCTATTGCTAATGTTTGGTATTTTAGTATATTCTTATTATATTATATATTATATAAATGGAGAACAAAACGTGAGAAAAATCACAAATAAACAAGGTGAACTAAAACTATCTATCGGAAAGATTTTTACTATGGCCCATATCGTTGGCTTTTTTTCGATTGTTGCAAGGAATTGGGAAAACAAAAGGCGAAGAGAATTTCGTAGAAATGTACATTATAGCAAATATAGTAAAGAACAAATTTTAGCAATTAAAGCAGATTTTCATATCTTAGCAACCTGCGAAGACCCATATATAGAAAACTTCTATCTAAAACACCCAGACTTTTCCTCACTTCATAAGCTATGGGTACTTAATTCAAGCAGTTATTGGAAAGAAAAACTAAATAGACGCCTCGCAAAACTTGAGGGTCAAAAATACATTAAAGACAAACCAAAGAAAAAGCATATTTACCCTACATCGCAAAAGCTAAGGCTACTAGATAAGTTCGACTACCGTCTTGTCGACTACTTTGGTAATAAATGCGAGGTCCGCTCCCTCGATTTCTTTTTAAAATGGGCTGCCTTAAGTGAAGACAAAACATGGGGAAAGTTTGCAAAGAAAACATTTAATTGGTTTACCAAATATTATGCAGGATTTTTAGTTCCTTCAAATAATTCTTTAGGAAGAGGCGTAGAGATTATGCCTTATGAGAGTATTATCGAGCTCGTAAAACGTGCAAAAGTCGGCCAAATTTGGCCATGTTCATGCAAATCCTTTAGAGCAACTGAAGAAGGCATTCCAAGGGGCACTTGTATGCTTATTGCTGAAGTAGCCTCCCTTGATGACAGTATGCTGAAATATCCAGACACAGGATATATGGTAGCTGATGATGTACTAAAGAAGCTAAAAGAATTTGAAGATGTTGGCTTAGTTCATCAAATCATGTGCGTTTCCTCTCCTCAAGGAAGAAAAATGTATGTACTTTGCAATTGCGACAATAAAGCATGTGTCCCAATGTACATTAAGACCAGATATGATATCCCTATGGTTAAGGCCTCAGGTTTTGTTTGCGAGGTAAACGAAATAGACAAATGTATTGGTTGCGCTAAGTGTGCAAAAAGATGCTTATTCCATGCAATTACCATGGATAATGGAAAAGCCATTCTAAATGATAATAAATGCCTTGGCTGTGGGTTATGCGTTACTACCTGCCCTGTGAGTATTAGAAAAATGAAACGCAGAATTACCGAACCAATTCATCAATATACCGAAGATCAGATTAAAAATCATCCTGATAGAGCAATTAAAAGCTAATTAGCGATAATGAAGCTAAATGATTTTATGAAGATAATTTTTTCAAAAACTTTAGGGGATAACTATGGTTGAAAATAATGGTGGTGGAATTTTTGGTCGATGGGTAAATGGCTTATATGGTGTCAGGGCATATCAATATGAGCTAGATCAAACTGTCGATTTAAGAGCTCTAACTATGACTAATGAGGCGTGGAATGATAGGCGCAACCACATATTCCAAATAGGTAACGATAGGATTACTGCTACTTGTTCTAATTTTGGATATATACAAGTAAGACAAGATGAGAGATGCCCAAAATATTTAAATGACTATAACCCGTCTAAAAAGCAATATGGAGGAGGTTTCGGTTATTTAAAAACTACTAAAAACCTTCTTTGCACCTTTTACATGGGTGGGGCTATGGAACGCGAGTATGGCACTGGTTACTTTAAAAAGAAAATTCAAAATAATGAATCGTGTGTCGAGGAAACTATTTTTGCGCCCTACGG
Organism: uncultured Christensenellaceae bacterium; assembly: GCA_964392385.1. Classification (GTDB taxonomy): domain Bacteria; phylum Bacillota; class Clostridia; order Christensenellales; family DTU072; genus MWEH01. The sequence goes on from CAYMPR010000028.1 coordinate 8,620, forward strand.
CGATGAACCTGCATTACTGAAGCGAGTTAAAATAACAAATCTTACTCCCTCCCCTTTAAACTGTGAGTGGTTTGATTATTTCTCTGCTTCTCTTTACCAATTTACCTTTACTCACTATGCTGCGGCGCAACTAACTTTTAATACAAAAAATGTCTCTGTTATGCGTAGAAGACTGGATAAGGATTTTACAAAGCACGCCGTTATCGATAATAGCGGGATACTTATTGAAAGAAAATATTTGCCATCTTTATCCCTATCTCGTCTTGGTCAGTTTGCAGCAGAATCAATTTTTTCAACTCTTGGTAAGCGCTTTTATAAAGCTAAAAACTTCCGTGGTTTTGATGATGCCCCACCAAATGTAACTTATTGTTGTTTAAATAAAGATAGCGAAGTCTTTTCTGATTCTAAGTCATTTTTCGGTAAAGGCGGAATAAAGTCACCAGACTATTTTTCTAATCCACTTAAAAAGTCAAAGATAGTTGATATGCAGATGCTTAAAAATACTTTGTCTCTTGCGCCAGGTGCAGAGGCAGAGCTTATATACATGTATGCCTATCAGCCCGAAGGATATAGTATAACTTCTTTAAAAGAGAAATATTTAAATGTTGATTTTGAATCAGAATTAGCTAGAACACTGAATCTTTGGAAAACAAATAGAGTATCCGTAAATATTGAGGGTTATGAACAAATGGACTCCGAGCTTATGTGGCACAACGCATATTTACGCTCTGGAATGAGCTACTCAGATTACTTTGGTGCACACATTCTTTCTCAAGGGGGACACTATCAATATCTTATGGGACTTCAAGGAGCACCAAGAGACCAATTGCAACACTCCCTGCCATTTATTTATACCGATCCTCAAATCGCGAGAGAGCACATTTTATTTACATTACGCGAAATGAGCGATAGTGGGGAATTACCTTATGCCACTCACGGGTATGGAATGATGGTTGCAGCGGTTATGGTTCCATCCGATTTACAGCTCATGTTACTTAGCTTTGTTGGTGAATATTTACTAGCAACAAGAGACTTTGCCTTTTTAGATTATACTTATACCTCAAAACTTGATGGCGAAAAAACCACTAGAACAGTACTTGAAGGGGTGCTACTTGCATATAATTATGTGAAAAATAAAGTTGGGCTTGGATCTCACGGGCTAATTAAAATGAAGACTGGAGATTGGAACGATCAAGCAGTTTATGGAAGAGTACCATTTTCTAAAATTAAACATGCGCAAAAATACGGCGAATCTATGCTTAATTCTGGAATCGGAGCCTATGCATATAGAGTCTTTGGCGAAGCACTACTAGCATATAATAGAGAGAGGGAGGGAAATGAAGCACTTTTATTATCCCAAAAAATTACAGAATCCATTAAACAACAATGGAATGGCAATTGGTTTAAAAGAGCATATTTAGGAGATAAAATTGGTTGGCTTGGCGATGAGTTATTATGGCTCGAGCCTCAACCCTGGGCTCTTATTGCCGGCGCAACAAATAAAGAACAAGCTAGTATTCTTGCGGAAAATATTAGAAAACTCCTAAATAATCCAAACGGTTCATCATTAATCAGTAAGGGTAATTCCTCGGAAGACAGTAAAGGGCTTGATGAAGGAACCCTCGAAAATGGTGGTATTTGGCCAGCTATAAACGGTTATCTTGTTTGGGGCCTTTCCAAAGTAAATGGTGAATATGCTTTTGATGAGTGGCTTAAAAACTCTAGACTAGCTCAAGCTACTGCCTATCCAGATGTTTGGTATGGGATTTGGAGTGGGCCCGATGCAATAAATGCTTCATACGCAAAATATCCAGGCAGGACACAAAACAGCAAAAATCCTTACACAGGTAAACGCGAAAAATTCTTCAAGCTAACAGTTGGTGTCGATTGGGAAGACTTTCCAGTTCTCAATCTCCATGCTCATACTTGGCAACAATATACTATTTTTAAACTACTAGGCGTTGAATTTACAAAAGACAGCATAATCCTAGATCCAGTTATTCCAAAAGAACACTACGAGATTTCATCCAAACTATTGTCCGTAAAACGAAATGGTAAAGAATTTGAAGTACAATACTGCCCAAGCCAGGCCGAAAACTTGAAATTGGTGTTTCGCAGTAAGTTTACTCCTACCTGTGTACTTATTGATGGTAAAGATTACCCCTTTACTCCATTAAATGATAGTGTGTCCCTTATAATTCCTTATAGTGGTTGTAAAATATCAATTATTTTTAATTAGTTGTCTAATTGACCTAATGTAACCATTAAATTTCAGTTAAAATCTTGTATATATTTTTATCCCATCTTTCAAAATTTCAAGTGTAAGAGAAAGGTTGTTTTCTATCTGAGCAAAAGTAAGGATATCCACTTTCTTCTTTAATATCTCCCGAGTTTTTTCAACTAAACCAAAAAACTTTAAGCCTGTTTCTTTCGTTGAAATCAATAAGTCAATATCACTTACTTCGTTAGCTTTTCCTTTTGCATAGGAGCCAAACAAATAGCAAAAATCTATATCATAATTTGAGAAAACTTCTTTACAGCCACTTTTTATCATATCTATAGATAAAATGCCATGGGTTTCATCGATAAACCCGAATTTTTCTAGTCTTGAAATAATATATTCATATTTCATTTTGGGCAATTTATCATCAAGGGCCTCGTATCTCTTATATGTACGGAGAGAAACGCCTATGTCTTCTGCACAAGTGGCTTGAGTTAATCCTTTTTTTATTCTTATTTCTTTAAGCATTTAAAAGTCCCTTTCTTCAATAATATCACTAAAAATATAAATAATCATTAAAAAAGTGCCATCTTGGCACCGTCATAAAATATTTTGGTGTCAAAATAGCACATTATAAACAAAACAAGGTGTAAAATTTGAAATATCCAATAATTGGTTAGTGTCACATTGTAGGGGTGTTTTCATCGGGAGTTTCTGAATTTGAGACGTACTCTTCAGAAGCTGACTCAGATACTTCTTCCCTCTCTTCTTTTTTATGCCTTCTTTCATTGAGTTCTAGAATGATTTTTCTGTGCAAATCGTCGTCTAATTCGTATTTCCAAGTGGGAATTACTGAAAGCAGACAGCCTATAGCTGGAGGTATAGAAACTATAAAGAAAAGTATCATCATATAATTGTCATATATTGGCATTTCCCTAGGAAGTAAATCATTTGGTCCAATATTTGCAATGTATTCGTTTAGCCCTTCTATTGCAGCATCTGAAAAACCTACTGCGGCATATGCAATAGCGCCTAAAATAGTAGCTATCCCAGTTGTAAGCTTGGCAATAAATGTCTGACCAGCAAAAAAGATTCCATCAGGACGATTTCCACTCTTGTGCTCTTCATAATCTATACAGTCTGCTATCATATATGATTGTAGTACTGTAACAAGTCCACTAAAGAATCCATTAATCATAAATAGAAAAGTGAAAAATATTATTAATGGAATGCTAGTTGCGAGTTCACCACGAGGTGTTGCTAAATATGTTATAAATATTGCGGCAAATGGTAATGCGCTACTTAAGTTAGAGATATTATATATATTTTTCTTCTTAAATTTCTTTAGTAGGGCAGGTGCAATTCCCATTCCAGTAAAGTTGCCAATGAACATTCCTCCACCCAGTACAATCATGTATACCATCGACATACCTGGATCTTTAGTTGCAAAGTAATAGTTTATTAGTGGCATTGCAGCAATAGCAATTAGCATTTTAGGGCTACCTAGAATACCAGATAACATGATTTGCATAAATGGTTTGTTGTTTTTCATTGTTATAAAGTTTTCTTTTAAGCTAGGCTTTTTCTCGCTAGAAACCACCCTTTCTTTAATTTTAAATCCACACAATTGATATAGTGCCGTTCCAATAACTGCAAACAATGCTGCCGCAAGTAGAAAGCCCCAACGTTCGCCATTTGCAGCACTTATATTTAATGCGGCTGTAAGCATTCCTCCAAACTTTAACGATAATGGAATAATTGAAAGCATTACAACTCCGCCGCCAATGCCGCCTGCAATTCTAGCAAAAGAGAGTAATTTGTTTCTGTCGTGACTATCTTCAGTCATTAGTGCGGTAACACCCCAAAGTGGAATATCGCCTATTGTATATGTCATTCCCCAAAGGATATACATAATAGAGCCCCAGGCAACGATTAATATATTTTTTCCAAGCGATTCGCCATAAAAACCAAAGCTTATAAAACACAAAATAGTTATTATCAAAATTGGAATTGGTACATAAATTAAATATGGTCTACACTTTCCCCACTTGCTTCTAGTCTTATCTACAAAAGTACCCATAATGAAGTCATTAAGTGCGTCCCATACTCTTGCAACTGTCATTAAAACTCCAACGATTAAGGCTGGTATAAGAATTACAAATTGGAAATAATAGGCAAGGGCAGCACCTATAATATTATAAATAATGTTTTGCCCTGCCATCGAAAGAAGATATACATTTCTCTCGCCTTTAGTGTAAGTTAATAGTTTTCTTTCTTCCATTTAACATCTCCAAAAAATTTATTTAAAAAATTTTTACAAAAATTAGCTTTTATACAACCATTCCACCTAAGATAATATTAAAAAAAGGCTTTCTTATACTATTTAATATAGTATTATCTGCCTATTTAACTTTGTAATTATACCATAATACCATGCGTATCAACAATATGGAAAAATTCACCATTTATGGCTATAAAATAAATCAGTTTTAAGTGAAGATGTGATTTTTGCTTAAATATAAAGCTAAGATCAAACAAAAAAAGGACTTGTCTTACAACAAGCCCTTCTTGGCTCCCCCAGTTGGACTCGAACCAACGACACTGCGGTTAACAGCCGCATGCTCTACCGGCTGAGCTATGGAGGAACAAAAATCCGGCGACGTCCTACTCTCCCGGGCCGTTACCAGCCAAGTACCATCGGCGCTGAAAGGCTTAACTTCTGTGTTCGGGATGAGAACAGGTGGGACCCTTTCGCTAATATCACCGGAAATAGTTGAATGCTTCAAGCTATGTTAACCTAACACATTCACAACTGCATAATTGTCCACAAAGAGACTAAGTAGATTCTAAGTTCGTATTAGACTGCTCACAACAAAACAATGTTTTCGTTGTTTTGAATAAGCCCTCGACCTATTAGTATCGGTCAGCTCAATACATTACTGTACTTACACCTCCGACCTATCAACCTTGTTGTCTACAAGGGGTCTTACTACCTTACGATATGGGATATCTAATCTTGAGGGTTGCTTCGCGCTTAGATGCTTTCAGCGCTTATCAATGCCATACTTCGCTACCCAGCTATGCCGTTGGCACGACAACTGGTGCACCATAGGTATGTCCATCCCGGTCCTTTCGTACTAAGGACAGCTCCTCTCAAATATCCTACGCCCACGATGGATAGGGACCAAACTGTCTCACGACGTTTTGAACCCAGCTCGCGTGCCACTTTAATCGGCGAACAGCCGAACCCTTGGGACCGACTTCAGCCCCAGGATGTGACGAGCCGACATCGAGGTGCCAAACCTCCCCGTCGATGTGAACTCTTGGGGGAGATAAGCCTGTTATCCCCGAGGTAACTTTTATTCGTTAAGCGACGGCAATTCCATACTCTACCGCCGGATCACTAAACCCTACTTTCGTACCTGCTCGACTTGTAGGTCTCGCAGTCAAGCTCCCTTATACTTTTACGCTCTATGAATGGTTTCCAACCATCCTGAGGGAACCTTTGGACGCCTCCGTTACTCTTTAGGAGGCGACCGCCCCAGTCAAACTGCCCACCAGACACTGTCCGCTCCCCGGATTCACGGTGAAGCGTTAGAAAACCAATAACTCAAGGGTGGTATCCCAAGGTTGACTCCACAAAAGCTGACGCCTCTGCTTCAAAGTCTCCCACCTATCCTGTACATAAGTTACCGGATCTCAATATCAAGCTACAGTAAAGCTCTACGGGGTCTCTCCGTCCAGTCGCGGGTAATACGCATCTTCACGTATACTACAATTTCGCCGGGTT
>CAYMPR010000029.1:0-14211 GCA_964392385.1 uncultured Christensenellaceae bacterium
CGCCTTCGGGTGGAATATTCATAATTTTATTATAAATCTCATCATAAAAAGGCGATAATGAAACTCCATTTCCATCAACCATAGGTTTCTTTAAAAGCGCTGCTATTCCCCCATAAAGTGGATCCATCATTGAAATATGCACACTCTTATCAGTATATGCTTGCATAATGGCATTGCCATCTCCATCTACTTCGCCTGTGTCTATTTCCAGTCTTTCATCTAGTGGAGTCAAATCCTTTTCTACTACAAAAGAAGTAAAATTGGGGAGAATGTTTAAGTAGTTCAATGCAATTACTGCAATCCAAATTAAAGAGAACAATAAAAGAAGAAAACATACTCCTCTTCTCATTATAAAAAAGTAATCTCTTTCTTTCCTTCTTCTTTTTTTAACTGGAATTGCTTGAGCTTGAGGTCTTTTTTGTGGCTGTGCTTGTCCACTAGGACGAGGCCTAGCCTGGGAAATGGGAGCTCCACCATAAGGGCGCACGGATACACTAGTACTATGCGGGTTACGTGCTGGCGCTTGTTGATATGGCATATCTCCTCCGAAACGATCTATGACAAATAATAATCTTAATGATTGTTACTAGTAATTATCTTAGCAAAAAATATTGGATTGCTTCAAGGATTATCTAAAAAATAAATACCCTCGACACTAATGTCCCACATTTTCACAATATTGATAGTTTATCACAAGACAATATTCTTTTCAACACAAATATTTAGTTAATAAGTAGCGTGCGCGCGCACAATAAAAATTCCATCAACAGAAGCTATTAATTTTGTTCTCTAGTACCTTGATATTATTCCCAATAATTATATACCTCTAATCTAACCTAAGCATGAAAACAAAAAAAGCGAAGCCCCAGCCTCGCTTTTTATAAATCGAAATTTACATTAATTAATAAAAATCATCTTGTCCATCATCCTCGAACATAGCAAGAGGCTGAAGTTGTGAAGAATATGGCACAAGTGGAATAGGCTGGACAATTGGAGTCAATTGAATAAAATCTGCAGGAGGAGCAACTGGGACTGGTCCTCTATTGTTGAGCTTTCGCCAACTTGCCCTTGGCTGATTACGCCTTGCTGATAGACGCCTTTGTTCCTCTTGGATTCTAAGCTGTTCTAATTCTCTTTTTCTTTTACTCATTTATATAATCCTCCAATTGAGTTATTGAACTTTTTTCCTACTACGAAAAGCAAAGAAACTAAATATAAACACTAATAACGAAATACCTAGTAGTATAATTCCGCCATAAGCTAACATTAAAGGTAGCGGCACCGTAGCAACAAAAGGAATGAAATTCATAATTTGTGCAAAGTCCATTCCAGCTGCCCAAATAAATCCACCAAAAACAACCAATAAATTCATAACTAGCATCAAAATGCCACTAAGCACAAAGAATCTTCTTCTTTTTGGTGAAAATGCTGCAACCAAAAGTCTGATTAGGAAAATAACTGCGATAACAAGTCCTAGAGCAAAAGCAACGGGAAGAGCATAGTAAGCTATTTTATCAACCATCCCAACGTTTGCAAGATTAGCCATACATTCATCATAGAAATATGACTGTTCAACAATAGTTGGAACAAATGCTCTGACAAAGCCCATAATTATGTCTCTATCAATAATATTTGTATCTAAATCACCTTCTAAAACAGCAGGTTTTTTGAATATTGCAGTATACTCGGGCATTACATTAAAGAAAGACAATGCAGCTACAGCCACATATGCTAAAACCAAAATTAGCAACAATACAACAAAAAAGCCTCTCTTAACTTTCATTGGACGAGTGCGTGTTTTTGCTTGGCGAGCACCCCTTCCTGATTCAAGAGAATCATAATTTTCTGGTCTTCTGTATGTGTTTCTTTCAACATTTGTTTGTTGTCTTTGTGATTTCGCTGCATAATAGTTAGCTACATATGGAGAAGCCATATCTCTTTGGCTCAAAACATAGCTGTTAGCAGAGCGATTTCTTTGAGGTGCTGGCTGTTCTTGATAATTTTTACCCATAATATCCTCCCATCCCTTCCTATTTTAAATCCTTTTTAGAGCGTTTAAAGGCAACATTTGAGGGCGAAAACAAGCTAACAATAAATAGCAAAATTACTATCCCTCCTAAAATATACATTCCCAAACCAAAGTTATCATAGAAAGCTTTTAATCCTTCCATTGAAAACTCATGGTATTTGTTGATTAATCCAACTAACCCAGTTAAAAATAGTAGTACAACCATTAGTGGTAAAAACCAACCTTTTCTCTTTGCAGTGCCCATAAGCAATCTTGCAAAACTTCGAATTATGAGAACTAGCGCAGATACTAAAAATAGAATAAATCCAACTGGTGCGATAAGGTCTGTCCAGGTCTCATAGGTATAACCAATAAAATTAGCATTTGTAAATAAATTAAATTGCACCTTGAAAAATTCCACGATTCCTGAAGCAAAAAATACTACTGGGGTTTTAATCAAATTTGCATTTACATATAATTCCTCAAAAATATTTACTAAGAATGAAACTACTACAGCCGCTAGAGATAACAACATTACAAGTAGTGCCACAAATCTTATGGGTTTAGCTTTAGGATTGAAGTTAATATCATCCTCCGTTTTTTCTAAAGCTCCTATACCATAACTTTCGGCGAGAGCATTTGCCTCCTGAATAGCTTTTTGCTGATTAGCTTTTTCCCTTTCCATTGCACTCATTTCTTCTTCGGAATAGGGTTGGAATCTATAAACTTGATTTTGTTTATATTGCCAAATTTCTTGGTTGGGATTAACAAAAGGAACAACTATAAAAGGTTGTACTACAGGATTTGCTTGCCCACCACCGCCAATAACTGCAGCTTCAGTAACTACCTGTGGCACTGGTTTTGGTTGCTGCACAACTACTTCTTCTACTGGTGGCGTTTCCTGCTTAATTTCTTCTACTGGTTTTTGTTCAATAGGTGTTTCAACAACTGGTTCTTCGCGATATTCATATCCTTGTTTTACTTTTTTTAAAGCGTTTACAAACTCACTTCTTGGCCTAGGCTTACCGCATTTTGAACATCTTTCTTGATCTATGCTGTTTACTGTTCCACAAACAGTACAAACGAAAGTAATTCTAGACCTATCAATAGTTGCTAGAGCATCCTTTTCAAAATTCTTTTGCGCTTTTTCTAAAGCTTCCTTCATCGCATTGCCCGTCGCTTCCGACAAAGGCTTGCCACAAGCAGCGCAAAATCTGCTATTATCTAAATTTAATTCCCCACATGCTTTGCACTTAACCATAATTCTTCCTTACGAGTAAGAGACTAAAAACCCCTTCCACAATATTAGCCCATTTAAAACATTATACATAAAGAAAAAATATTTATCAATAGATTACTATACAAAGTCGGCTAGGTTTTTTCTAGTCTAAATCAAATTGCTAACGCCTAAAACTAGACACTGATAAAATTAAAAAATAAAATACACATTCGAACCATCAACTATTCTAATTTTTAGTAATGTGCAAAGGATCAGAATACTCAATATATTCTACTTTTTGTTGTATTTGTCTCTAAGTTCAACTATCCTATTAAATCTTAATTTATCTCCAAAAATCCCAACCTTTTTGTAGTAGGCATTTCTCATAAACTGAAACCGAGTCCCATTTTTTGTATCTTTAGCAAAAGGCTCAGACAACGCATTATCTACAATTGTTAAGGAATCTTTATTAAGCCTCTCTTTAAAGTCAGTAACTCCATCATAAACATCTAGTAATAATTGGTCATATTTATACAGCTCACATTTTAAACCATATTTCTCAGATACCCATTGAATTGTTCCTTGAACTTTAATGTTTGAATTAACCCCACCGCTTTCACTTCCGGCAATAAAATCACAATGCAATACTATAGGATTTCCACTTGAATCAAGCTCCGTAAAATTATGTTTTACTATAAAGGCAGATTTTAAACGAACCATTCCGCCAGGTATAAGTCTATAATACTTGGGAGGTGGATTTAATGAAAAATCACTTTTTTCAATGAAGTTTACTCTTGTAATAACGACATTATGGGATCCCGAAAGAGGATCATTAGGATTGTTTACAGACAAATATGTAAACTCCTGACCTTCTGGTATGTTATCTATAACTAGCTTAAGAGGATCTTCAACAACCATAAGTCTATCTGCATTTAGGTTAAGGTTTTCCCTTACGCAAAAATCCAATAACTGTGAATCGACTTCGCTGTTTGATTTAGCGACACCCACTCTTTGACAAAAATCCTTTATAGCTTCTGCGGGGTAGCCTCTTTCGCGCATTCCACTAATTGTGGGCATTCTAGGATCATTCCAACCGCTAACAACACCCGTATCAACCAAGCTTTTTAGAAATCTTTTACTCATTATTGTATTTTTTATATTGAGCCTAGCAAATTCAATTTGCCTAGGTTTTGGATTAAAATCACAATTATCTATTACCCAATCATAAAGGGGTCTATGGTCTTCAAATTCTAGAGTGCAAATTGAGTGTGTTATTTGTTCTATTGCATCTTCAATGGGGTGGGCAAAATCATACATTGGATATATGCACCAGTCGTTTTTTGTTCTATGATGGTATGCTTTTAATATCCTATATATTACTGGGTCACGCATATTCATATTAGGAGAAGACATGTCTATTTTTGCCCTAAGTACTAGTTTTCCATCATCAAATTTTCCAAGTCTCATCTCAGAAAACAATCTAAGATTTTCTGCGATTTCCCTATTTCTAAAAGGGCTTTCGATACCTGGTTTATTTAGATCTCCTCTTGTTGCACTAATCTCCTCTGCTGATAGCTCACAAACATATGCTAATCCTTTTTTAATCAGCATAACTGCACACTCGTACATCTTTTCAAAGTAATCAGATGCATACAATTCTTGGTCCCACTTGTAACCCAGCCATTTTATATCTTCCTTAATACTTTCCACATATTCAACATCCTCTTTTGTGGGGTTAGTATCATCAAATCTTAAATTGCATTTCCCATTAAATTTCTCTTTAATCCCGAAATTTATTGATAAACTTTTGGCGTGACCGATATGTAAATAGCCATTAGGTTCAGGTGGAAACCTAGTATAAATACTACTGTGTTTGCCTGACTCTAAATCTTCTACGATGATATCTTCAATAAAATTATTAGCTTCCATACTATCTCCAATAATATATTTTTATAGGTCTAATTCTATACTATAATTCTATAAAAATTCAATAATTATTAAACACTTGTTATTTACTACGAATATTTCTGCTATTTATTTAACTTAAGAAACACAATAAGTACCTTTCATATTACAGCTTAGCTGCCACATTTATGGGGAAAAACAATGTCTTTAGACAATATGTGCATTTTATTTTCCTGCTGTTTAAACCCAAATTTAAGAAAATAAGATGATACATACTCAATAATTATTTCCTCTGAAACAAGTGAAAGAACATTTAGTATGCCTCGCGAAAAGAAATCCCCGTATCCTTTCGCCCTCTCGCTTTTGATAATACCAATATTTAATATTGAGGCGATTTCGGGGTTTAGCACAAGCTTTGCAACACCAATTCCTTCGCCATCTAATAAAAGGACATACCCTACTAGACCATCAAAATCTTTTCCAAAAACCTTATTATTAATGCTATCTAATAGCTTTTTATCGTTTGTTCCTGAAATACTTAGCATAATCTTCCCTAGAAATATCTAACATCTCTTCCATATATTTTATTGAATAATTATAACACACATGCGCGCATAATTAACCTATATAATTATAAATTAACTACTGCATAAAAGACAGGAGGATAAAGTGTTGCTTACTGGCTTTAATCTAAATAATGATCACTAAATCACCCATCCCCTGAATATAAATGAAATTGCTTATTAGTGTATTAAATTTGACATAAATTCGCAAAAAATCTATAATTGTTATCGTTGTCTTGTAATTAGCAACACTTTAATTATTTGCGCCTTTAGCTCAACTGGATAGAGCGTTGGTCTACGGAACCAAAGGTTGGGGATTCGACCTCCTCAAGGCGCGCCAAAACGGGTGTAATACCCGTTTTTCTTTTTACATTACATCATTATTCTTAGGCATTCTTATTTGATTTATTATTTATTTTTACCTTTTTAATAAGTTTTAGTTTGAATAAAATCATCAAATAGGATATATTTTAAGTCATAATGGTAATAAAATATTTTTATGGGAGCAATTTATGAATAGAGCGGAACTCTTTTTTAAACTGGTAGATGTGGTTTATCATCGTTCTCAAAACTGCATAAGATATGATGATGTTTTATCTGTATTCGACCTACCTTATGGGGATGATCCTTTGCAAAAACTTGATATATATTATAAAAACACAACCGAAAAACTTCCCGTCCTTTTTAACATTCATGGCGGCGGTTTTGTCGCAGGAGATAAAAAACATAGATTAAGTATTGGACATATTTTTGCAAACTCTGGGTGGTTTGTTGTAAATATAAACCATAGATTATCTCCCAAAAATTTCTTTCCAGATCCCTTGGTAGATTGTTTTTTAGCTCTTAATATGTTAAATAAACTCTCAAATATATACAATATCGACCTAAACAATGTTGTTTTGACGGGTGATTCCTCAGGGGGATATTTTGCAGTTCATATGATTGCAGCAATGAATAATCCCGACCTATATAATAGACTTAATCTTCCTATTTGCAATATTAAGCCCACTGGAGTTATGGGCCTTTTTGGTCCATATGATCTTTTGACCGCAGTTAATTCTAAAATACCTTTTGGAATGGTAAGAAGTGTTGTAGAAAGCTTTTTGGGAATAAAAACCGACAGGGAGTTTAATTGTCTAAAAACCTATAAGTATTTAAACGATATGGCCCCAGCATCTTATGTAAATAATCTTTGGTGCCCTACTTTATTAATTTATGCAAAACAGGATTTTTTCTGCACAGGGCATGCTGAAATTCTTTATGATAAATTAAAAGAAAGCGGAGTCTATGTAACTGAAGTACATTCAACGCAGCCAAAAGACAATCACTGCTATCATTTAGCTTATAAAAAGGAAGCAAGCAAGATTGCATTTGCAAAAATGCAAACCTTTTTATCTATGATTAAAGCTGGTGGACCAACTGAAACTGACATTAATAACAACAAAAACGAGATAAGAATTGATTAGTATTTTAGGGTAATAATAATCTCAAAAAGACCAAATTATGATTGGCTGAAAAATACTCTTAAGATGTTGTCGATTGGCCATTAATTAAATTTTTGGACCTAGTGGATTTATCGGGAATTGAGAAGATCTCTTTTGCTTCATTTTAAATTTCATAGGGTGAAACTTCTCTTTAATAAAAATAAGCAGGTCTTCATATTCGCCTATTTTCATGCTTTCTTTCTTGAGGTAATAAATCGTAGCTGGGGAAGTATAAATATAAATGGCATTCTTCACTATAGCAATCCTATCAACCTGAGTATAATCTCTAACTTCGGTAAATGCCTGTTCACCATTTTTTTCGTGTGTTTCTATTGCATACTGATCATCATCAAATGTAATTGTCCACTTATGGGTAGAGCGGGCTACAAATTCCTCGAGGTATTGCCTTCTCCCTGTGTATAGATACAACAAAACAACGGCTAAGGTTAAAATCAAAGTAACACCGCTCATTATTATCATGAAAATTTGCTCAAAAACAAAGTAGAGTACAATTCCCGCAACAAACAAAATGGCTAAAAGAATGATTTCCTTAACGCCAAAGTACCTCTTCAAGTAATACCTATTGCAAGCAAGGTAATCTTCTTTATTTATCTCTACTTCAGCTACATACATTGTTAATTCAAAAGTGTAGGATACACACCTTGCTCCACATTTAATCCAGTCAGCATCCAAATTGCTGTATCAAACCCCATAGCAATTCTTAGCCTAGTTCCTTCGTTTATATCTTGAAAAGTCAAAATATTGACTGTGTTAATATCGGTATAATTGGTCCCATTCCTTTCAACACTTTGCTCTTCAATGCAATAAATATTTTGGAAGTTATCAGTCATACTTGTAGTATGCCCCACAAAGTTATTAACATATGCTGGGTTAGTTGCATTAATCTCTCCACCTTCTTCTGCAATTCTATGCGATATGCCTTCCACATTTCCAAAAGCAATACAATTTCCAATTAGCATTTCGTTTGCTTGAGCTATCATCCCACCTGCAAAAACAGGATAAAAAACACCGATAACCCTTACTTCATTTCCATCTATATCTTCATATGTTGTTTCCGAAGCATTTGCGATAACATCTCCATAGGATAGGCAGTGATTAATTGCTTTAAACGAAATTCCAGCTACGTCATTATCTTCTACTGGATTGTAGATTTGTCCACTGAAGTCCTTCCATCCAAAATATGGAATATCAGAAACTGCTCTTCCTATCAATCCACCTGCATATTCTGAGGCATATACATTTCCAGATGAGTAACAATTATTAACTAAACCGCCTGTTGCTATTTCATAATCAAATTTATTTACTCCTATAAGGCCCCCTGCAGTTCTACCTTTTACTTCCCCTGTTGCATAACTTCTTGAAATCTTACCAAGTGTTTGATTATATGCTGAAAGGCCTCCTACAACTGAAGGATATGATAAGGAGCCTTCTACTTTACCAATTGAATAACATCTATCAATAACACCATTATTATATCCTACTAGTCCACCTGCACATTTTGCATAAACTACAGCAGCTGAATGACATAGTACTGCGGTTCCATCAAATATACTACCAATGGCACCACCAGTATATATTTCCGTAGCGTTAGAATAAGAAATAACTGTCCCTTCAGTAGATACCCCTGAAGCTGTTCCGCCACCATCTATTCTACCTACCGCACCACCTAGAGAAACTTTTGTTGATGGCTTTGCCGTCACCCAAAACGTGTCCACAAATCTTCTTCGATAGGTCATCTCGGAATTAATTAATTGTCCCTTTGACTGGGAATTAAGTAAAGTGCCACCATTTAGTTGCCCAACTATTCCCCCTATCATAAATCTAGATTTCTCGCCCTCAAGTGTAATTTTGTAATCGACTAATGTAACATTTTTAACTTGTCCTGTTACTTGTCCAAATAGACCTATTGGAAGTTCATTATACTCTTCATCCTCTACCAAATCTTTTATTTCCATATTATATATAGAATACCCATTACCATCAAAAACACCCGAAAAAGCAGAAATTCTGTCGCCTAGGGGAGTCCAAGTCCCATACTGGGCTAAATCCAAATCCTTCACTAGAGCATAACTTCCCTGCAAATCGTTTTTAATAGCTAGTAATTGTTCTACGTTCTCTATTCTTATAGTTATATTGGAGATCCATTTGGCATATAGTGTTGTATTTCTAACAAAAGTGTATGGGAGCTCAATAGGTGTACCAGAAAAATCAGATGTTAAATACCATCCTTCAAAACGATATCCGACTTTGTAGTTATTGCTAGGGATAGGTGTTTGAGCGGTAGTCATAGTCAAAAACTGAGCATCAGGAATAGTCTCAGTTGAGTTAGTAACAAACGAAATCGTATATGTAATTTGGGCTGGAGTATCATCACCTGCATTAAAAACATCGCTATATGCAATGTTTTCACTTCCTTTTTGTACACTACTTAAAATTGCACTATCGCCACATGCGGACAAAGTTAAACCAACAATCAGTAATAGTGATATTAAAGAGATACATAAAACGGCTCTACGCATAGTTACTCCATACTACTCCACGGTATAATTATCATATATCACTATCCTATTAAAGTCAATATTGCGCGCGTGTACATAGTATGAATTTATTGAAAACAAATAAAAATTAAAGGAGCTGCAAACGCAACTCCTTTGGTAGGCTGAAGTGGACTTGAACCACCGACCCCGTGCTTATCAGGCACGTGCTCTAACCGGCTGAGCTATCAGCCTATATTTTTTGGTGGAGATAAGCGGGCTCGAACCGCTGACCCCATGCTTGCAAAGCATGTGCTCTACCAACTGAGCTATACCCCCATTATCGATAGATGACGACAACTTCGATATGATATCACCGACATAATTATATTGTCAAACATTTTAATCTTAAGAGATACTTACTAACTATATCTCTAATGATAAAGTGTGCGTATATTATAACATAAACAATGATAATAATTGCCCATATCTCCAAATCAATAATGGATACTCTAGTTAAAATACTCTATCCTTTAGGTTGCCATTTTCAGCTCTCGAATATACCCCTTCTTAATCTAAAGACAAAGGATTTAGAGTCTAGTTTTCTCGGGATTTCCCTTTTCAATGATGGCCTGAACACTATATAGTAACAACAATTCTCTTTATCGTAGTAAGGGCTTACTAATAACAAGTTAATGTTGACATTGCAAGGCCTTTTATATAAAATTACTTTAAGGTGAACAAATGATTTTTAAGATTGATAAAGAAGTATACCATTTAACAAAAGACTACTCCGTGAAAAATGCAATTGGGGAGACTGTTTGTAAAGTTGCGGTACTTTCAAAAGGTTATTATATTTATAACAAAATTGGCACTCAACTAGCTCAAATTACTTTTGAAGATAATGCTGCCCTAATTTCAATTGCAAAATCAAAAGCTTCCTATCCCGGCGCAATCAAAATCCGTCTCGTAGCTCCAAATCAATTGAAATTTAGCACCAATGAAATTGAAAAAGGTGATGAGAGATATATTTCTCAAATTAAGGGTGGAACTCAATTAAATTTTTCGATATGGGGCAAACCTAAAGAATATAATTTTGATATTTATGAAGGAAGCTCTCTATATGCGAATGTAATCCCTGTAGTAGATGACAACAAAGCATATCAAATTCGAACTACAGAAGAAGCAAACTTTCTATATGTATTACTAATTTGCTTTGCAAGCGAAAAGCTACATTATGATCCTTTAAGTAAATTCTAATTTTTATCTCAAAACCGAGAGTATTTCCATATTTTATTCTGTTCCCATTTTTTCGATTAAATTTACCCCTTAGAAATTGTTATTTTTTTCTATTCTATTTTTTGTTGCAAAATAATCTTGTAATAACCCTACTAACATACTTAACTCAACAAGTTAGGCTTAAAAGATTATAAATCAATAAAAAATAGCCTAAATGTGAGTATTGACTACTTAACCTGCATAGAATATAATATTTGATAGTGTTAATTTAGAATTTAAACACCAATTTATATTTTAAGGAGGGCAAAAAATGCCAAAAAACATTACAGTTGAAGAACTGAAAGCTAAGGCTAAAGAATTGCGTATTAATATTCTTAAAACGACCAACTATGCCAAAAGCGGACATGTCGGCGGATCATTAAGCTGTGCCGATATGCTTACAGCGTTGTATTTCAAATTCTTAAATGTTGATCCTGCAAACCCACAGAAGATGGATCGTGATAGATTTATCTTAAGTAAAGGGCATGCAGCGTTAGCTTATGTCCCCACTCTTGCTATGGCTGGTTTTGTTCCTATGGATTCCCTAAAGAGCTTCAACCACTATGAATCCTGCTATGGAATTCATCCAGATAGCAGAAAAATTAGAGGCTGTGATGCATCAACAGGTTCCTTAGGACATGGCTTACCAATGGGAGTTGGTATGGCACTTGGACTGAAATACCAAGGATATAAGGATGCTAAAGTAGTTGTAATAATGGGTGATGGAGAACAAAATGAAGGAAGCGTTTGGGAGGCTGCAATGGCAGCTGCTCATTACAAGCTAGAAAACATCATCGCTATTGTTGACCGCAACAAACTAATGATTGATGGCCCTACTGAACAAGTTATGGGAATTGATCCAATTGACAAGAAATATGAGGCTTTTGGATTTAATGTTATTAGTTGCAATGGGAACGATATGGCAGATGTAGATAGAGCATTAACCGAGGCTTGGGCAAATAAAGGCAAGCCTATTTGTATCATTTCAAAAACAGAAAAAGGCTTTGGCGTAAAGAGATTCCAAGGAAAAGTTGAATGGCACTACGGTGCAATTGACTCGGACATTCTCAAAGAAGCTATTGCCGACGTAGAAGCACTATAAAAGGAGGAAGTCAAAAATGGCAGAAGGAACTACATGGAATGTCTATGATGCGTTAAAAATGACATCAAAAGAGATTTACGGTAAAGTCTTAACTGAACTTGGAAAAACAAACGACAAAATTGTAGGCGTTACCGCAGACTTAGCAAAATCAACAAATATCGGAAACTTTGGAGAAGCATTCCCTGAAAGATTATTTAACGTGGGAATTGCAGAACAAAATATGATGGGTGTTGCAGCAGGACTTGCAAAAACTGGGCTTATCCCCTTTGCTTCTACCTTCGCAATATTCGCATGCTTAAGAGGCGGCGAACAAGTAAGAAGTGATATAGCATATCAAAATCTTCCCGTAAAAATCATTGCCACTCATAGTGGACTAAGTTTTGGAGCATCGGGAACTACTCACCACAGCACAGAGGACATTGCAATAATGCGCTCTATGGCAAACATGGTCGTTGTGGTACCAGCAGATGGTTTTGAAACTGCAAAAGCAGTTCGTGCATGCGTTGATATTCCTGGCCCATTCTATATGAGGGTTGGAAGAGGATTTGAACCACCACTACATAGTGATGAGAACTTTGAATTCAAAATTGGAAAAGCCATAACTCTTCATGAGGGAAAAGACATAACTGTTATCGCTTGCGGAGTTTGCGTACTTCAAGCACTCGATGCTGCAAAAGTACTAGAAAAAGAATCTGGAATAAGCGTAAGAGTTGTAAATATGCATACAATTAAACCAATTGATGAAGAAGTAATATTAAAAGCTCTTAAAGACACCAGAAGAATTCTTACCGTCGAGGAACATAGTACAATCGGCGGATTAGGAGACGCAGTCGCATCGGTTCTTGCACAAAGCGGAAAAGCATGCGCTTTTACAAAACTTGGAATCCCTGATGAATATAGTGTTATTGGTCCTCCAGAAGACCTTTATGCAAGATATAAGATAGATGCAACTGGTATTGAAGAAACAGTAAAAGAGTTGCTCGGCAAAGAGATTGAGGCAGATGAAGACTGGAGTGATGAAGATTAGGAGGTAACCAATGAGTAAAGCTAGTGTAGAAGATGTTTTGGCAGCCAAATTATTTATGCGGGCAGCCTTCCCGGTAATGAGAGTGCCGCTAGAAGAAGACCCCGGCTTGGTCAAAAAATTCACTAAACTTAACACAATCGTTGAGTTCACAGCCGATGATGAAGAGAACCCTCTCGCATGCCACATAATTTTCTTGTCCCAAGAAAAAGCAGATCAATTATTTGAGGGAAAGAGATTTAAAGTTATACAATCAGCTTATGTAGCTCCAGAAGGATGGGAAGACATTCAAGTGATGCGTTTCCATTTCAAAGACATTAAAACTTTCCTGGGCGTATTAAAAGGCAATGGCATAGGAGATATGCTAGGTATTCTACCCCCTGTATTAAAAAATATTTTCAAGAAAGGTATTCTTTCATTTATAGGTGTTCTACTATCTCTTACAAAGATGATGCCAAGCTTTAATCCAGGACCTGATCAACCTTTCCAACAATATTTAAAAGTAAAAATGTCATTATATCTCATAACTACAGCAATGTCGGTTGCGACAAAGCTTGGTTGGAAGCCTTTGGTTGATTGGACAGCTAGACAAACAGATAGAGTTTATCAATTCCAAGTTGGTCCAATTGTTGATGCCGATGGAAAAGAACTCTACCCAGAAATCGGTGCATACTTAAGGGTTAAGTTTGGAAAAACAAAAGGTGGCAGAGGAGTCTATACAAGAAAGAGTCCTTTCGTTCTACTAAAATTCCCAAATCCAACAGGAACTCTTTCTGTTTTATCTGGAAAGTATAATTTTGTAGAATCCGTTTCTCATGGTTGCGTTGCAATTATCGGAGCTGGAGATAGCTATGCTGTAACATTTAACGATTTAATGACAAAAGTTCAAAACATGTTAATCCCAAGCAAATTTATAAAATAAACAAATGATTAAATCAATTGAGCCTCGAAACAATCGAGGCTCTTTTTTTGTACACTATATATTAGAAATCTAATCTTTTACTAATATAGTTCTTATCTCAAAGGGTTTAAACTTAAGCGAAGAAACAATTACTTTTTTTAGCAAATTAATCTATACTCTAATCTTTTACTAATATAGTTCTTATCTCAAAGGGTTTAAACTTAAGCGAAGA
>CAYMPR010000030.1:0-10638 GCA_964392385.1 uncultured Christensenellaceae bacterium
TCTGGCTTCATATTTGCACACATTACCTGTAATACTTGATTTTGAACCAATGTAATAATACCCGTGCCCGCATTCGCTTTTTGTTGTGAAAACCCATTGTTAATATTAGACACCGTTGGCACGCTCGGAATACCCCCATTAAAAACATCAAAACCATTAGTACCAATAACCGCAGTAAGCACTCCGTCTGTGGTGTTTGCCCCAATATCCCCCATTCCACCCTTGTTTTTATACTTGAATAGAGGGGTGTCGCCCGCTAGTATTGCTTTTGCCGCAACAAGAGTTTTGTGAACAAGCCCCAATGGCTCCCCTTGCCCCGTAGCCTCGTCATACCCTTTATATACTTGATAACGCAAAGGACTTAAAGACACCAAAGAAATCCCTTCTGATGCCCCCTTTAATAAGGCCAAAAGTTGTGCATAATCTATTTCCTTCCCAAAATATTGATTAGAAGCATTATAAGAATCTTGTATCAACTCTAAAATTTTAGCCAATAAGCCTTGGGCGTCTTGGGAAGTTTTAATCTCGCCTATAGGAGAAGTTACTGCAAGTATTTTTGGGGTATTAACCATATTTATAGTAGTACCCAAAGACTTGTTTTGTGCAAGCGCCCCATTTAAACTCTCGCGTTTGAGCACTGAATTTTCAACAGTATAGCTTTCAATATAATCTGCACTGTTTTTAAGCCCAAATACGTCTACTTGATTTACAGGGGTAATCTCATCATTTAAATAATATACATATGCGGCAGTAGCAGTCCTTGCCCGAATTAATAATTGCCTTGAAAGTGCGGTATCCGCCCAACAATTAGAAAATAACTTATTTCCATCTATTCTCAATGCAGATATCGCTGCCTCGTAATCATGTTTAGAAATTAAGGTGCCAAAAACCTCTTTAGTTTTATTATACTCATTAATTGCCTCTCGTATACTTTGTGCATCAGCCCCACCAGAAGTAGCCGTATCTTGTGTTACAATAAAATTGCTTGACACCCCTTTTGCCTTACATAGTGTTTTGTTTGGAACCGCTCCCCCCAGCCCCTTAGTGTATGTAGCATATACAACAAACTCGCCACTTCCAATAAGAGTGCTAAAATCTTCGGGAAACTGAATATAATTTTCACCACTATCAGAAGTCCTCAACGAAAAATACTTACCGCTCATCCGTAAGGTAGACATATCAAGATACTCCCAATCGCTTATTTCTACTCCATTTACAACAGATAAAACAAATACCCCATTTTCTGCCAAACCCCTTTTCTGTAAAAAGAACCTGCCCCCCTCGTCTAAATCTTTAATTGAAAAAGTGTCAAAGCCCTCTTTTAATATCTTAAAAACACTCCCCTCCATAACTTCCACCAATACCGTATGCCCATCAGATACAGGAAGAGAAACTTCCGTCAAAGAGGTAGTAAAATATGAAACTGTTTCGGAATTATCTGTTATTACTGTAAACCTAGGCAAAACATTTTCTGTTAGAAAATTATCCTTAGAATTAATTGCCACTAAACCTGTTGAAGACCTTGCCCCCTTCATAGAATACCCTAACATCTGCAATAAATCAAAAGCGTCTTGTCGGTTTGAAACACTATTTAAATATCCCTGTGCCCTTGCCATATCAAATGCGTATCTTTGAGCATCATGTTGCAATGCAAATGCCTTTAACAACACTACCCCGGGGTCTGCCTCACTACTAGTTCTAGGGCTCCACCGTGTCGTAAGGTGCTCAACAAAATCTAACATTGCTTCATAGGTGTCTTTAAAATCTTTATTTGTAAAATCTGCCATTTTTTATATCTCCAATTCCAATTTTATAGGATATTTTTGTAAATCTATTAATACGTCTATTGTAACTTGTATTTCCCCAGGTCTTAAATATTTTACTTGAATGGTATCTTTTCTTATAAAAACATTTGGAAAAAATACTTCTGCCTGTGAAATTGCTACCCCTAACAAATCCAAAGTTAATCTGCTCTTAGGTCTAAACCTTATTTCTGGCACATTAGAACCATATCGTGGGTCTTGGGTAAACTCATATCGCTCAGAATTAAAAAATAATTTTAAGTCTTTAATAACATCTTCCGCCCCTTTCAGTATAGAGACAGCATTGCCTTTAAATATAGTTGGAAAATCCCACCCGTTCATTTTTTACCCCCTTATAGCCCCTCTTTCATATGACTAACAATCATCTTTCTTAACTCTGACACTTGCCATTCAAGTGCTTTTATTTGTTTTTGGGCTAACTCCAATTCTAAAAACAACTTTTCTTCTGTATCGTATATTTCTCCTGAATATTGCTTTCCCACTATCACCCACAAAAACTGTTCTAACTCCGTAACATATACGGCTTCACCTATAACATAATTTGGGGAGTGTTTACCATATACTAAAACCTCACACCCTATATCCTTATTACTTAATGCGGGACAAAATACTGTATACTCCTTTACTCCTATATTGTTAGAAGCATTCATAGTGTTTATATCTGTCACTTTGCCCCTACTCTTAATCGTTCCTCTATATAAAAACATTATACATCCCCCGCAACACGCACCATTGATAAAGAGGTTCTAAATCCCCCAGCACTTATAGTATCCGCCTGTCCTGTAACCATATATACTCCTGAATATGTATGGGGCCTCCCGTAAAACAATACGTTTATCCGTATGTTTTGGCATAAAAGAGAGGGTATTATTAATCCCCGCGTAGAAAGAGTTGCCTCTATAGGAAAGCTTGTCATATTCTTCCACCAAGACGCCCTCTCCTCACTTACCACCCCGTGTAAAACTGCCAAAGACGGTACAGAAGTCGTATTTGCAGTACCCGTTGGATTTATATTAATCACCCTATTAGAATCATACTTTTCTTGCAATGGAGTAATTAGCGCATAAGAGGTAGCCTCGGATACAGAAAAGTCAAAAATTGGCACCGCTCCAGGATATCCCACATCTATTTCTAAAATATCTTGAGTGGGGCGGGAATTACTTTCTATAACCTCAAAATAAGGACCTTCCATTGAGTCAAAAATATCGTGTATCACCAAGGTATAAAAAGATTTGTTTAAGTTATTTCTCATTATACTAACCAAAAACTTTATATACTCTAAAGGGCTTATATCCTGTTTTGCCATAATAGTTGTTTGTCTATCCGACACAGCAATTAAATTTTTCTGTCGTACTATAGTTTCATCCCGCATTCCAGAAAACAACTCAAGCAAGCCATTGTCCGTTTCTTTATATAACTGATCCATTATTATTGTACTCGGTTTATCTGTAACCGCAGGATAGGGCCTTTTTAACGAATACAAAATAGCCACCGAAGAAGTGGCCTCAATACTATAAGTAAGCTTATTACCACTCAAAGAAAAAGAAGGAGAAATTTTCGTTATAATAGCCTTTTCCTTCTTGTATGAAAAAGAAGGCTGTGAAAAATCCCCATATGTAAAAACTATTGTTCTACTGGGGTCACTAGAAATAATATAATCAATATAATTAGGGTCTGCCCCAGGAATAATGGGATACTCAAGAGTTAAAGAATATTGATTAACCATTCCAGAGGCAAAACGTTTAACAGATAAAC
This sequence comes from uncultured Christensenellaceae bacterium, assembly GCA_964392385.1. Lineage (GTDB taxonomy): Bacteria > Bacillota > Clostridia > Christensenellales > DTU072 > MWEH01. Next base: position 3,579 of record CAYMPR010000030.1, read on the forward strand.
TTGTAACATACAAAATATCCCTTGCGCGCGTACGCGAATTTTTATTTGCAGTAACCCCAAACTCAACCCCCCCAAAAGTTACAGAGACAAATGGAGTTTCTATTAAAGAATTGAAAGTTTGAATAAGTTGTGCCATTTATCCCCCTATTGGTACCTTTAAGGATACCCCCTCTTCTATGGATACTCTTGGGTCAAGATAATTATTAATATCTCCTATAAGCCAAAAAAGTAATGGAGTACCATAATGCTGAAAACTCAACTCATATAAAGTAGTTTTCTTAGTAGTAACAATTTCATAAAATGGGGCATTACTATCTAAACGAGAATATCTATTTGAAAAGACATTTCCATTTATATCCATATAAGTTGAAACATTTTTATATCTCTGTATCATATTTTTTAACCCCATTATGCTTTTTAACTATTAACTATGTTTTATTTTTAATTTTGGAGCACTTGTCTAACTACCAAAAGACAGGTCCGTAGAAATACTCCTAAACATACCCTTCTTTGCGGTATACTCCGCCGAAAAAGGTAGCACCTCGGTTATAGTAAAAGATATGTCTACATTGGATAATTTTTCATGTACCCACACTCCACTAGTAGATATTGTCACGTTTCCCGATACTATCCCGCTAATACATACCTCTTCCCCAGCCCTATATAATATTGAAGGCGGAACAACTAATTTAGTTGAATTTGAATAAGTTGGCAAAGACAATGCAGACAATGCATTAATAAGCTGCTCCATTTTGTCGCTCCTTTTTTTGAAGTTTTTTTCTCTAATGGCTTTATCCAACTGCTCTTCATCCGCATTATCCATTTCAAAAAGTGCTCGATTAAGTTTTAAGGTTACCGCAAGGCTTCTAGGACCAGCAGAACTAAATGTCTGTAATGGCGCAGAAGACATAGGAATAGTCGTGGGAGAAAAATTAATTGGCAAAGAGTTTGAAAAAGAGTCTGGAACAACCGGCAAATAAAATTGTTTGTTTATATGATAAATATAAATATATGATTCTACCATTATAACACCCTCCTATCACTATTCCCGTCTAAATCATATATTCCACGTGTATATGCAGGCAACAAAAGGTTCAAATCACCTGAAAGACTCAAAATAGAAAAAACATTTGATACTAGTTCAATAGAAGAGTTGCTATTTATACTTGCTCCAAATAACATAGAAAATAATTTTTCTGATGCAAGAACATGAGTATGTGACAAAGAAGGCACCAACCTAATACTCCCATCAAGTGCTAAGGGTTTTAACTCTTCCTTTGCTAAGGGGTTTAACTCCTCCCCTAAAATCGCATGCCCCAAAGGAAAATAGCACCCATTAATAACAGACACCTCTACCCCCACTGGAGCCTCTAACTTGGCCTCTATATACTCCATAATATTTTTATTATTCTCTGCTTCTACTTCCCCTGTGTATAATCTAGTAATACCCAATAATTTGATATCAGTTGTATCCAATACATAAGGAACCATACTAGATAAATGTGGAATAGCCACCCTTGCCAAAACCTCATTAGTGTGTGCATAATATATTGTTAATATTAATGGATATTGTGTATCGCCATAAATAGTATATAACTCCCCAATAACAACTGGAAAAACAAAAATGTTTTCCCTTGAACTTGACACGATTTTTTGTGCTAAGTTCAAATACGGCAACATATTCACCCCATTAATATCTCTCTCAGCCAAAAGAAATAGTTGCAATAGATACAAAACTCGTATAACATTTAACTTTGTAGTATTATTTACATGAGAAGTGACACCCCGTGTAAGTACTGTTTTGAACAACTCATATCCAGTTTCTATTGTGGAAACAACCCCACCCCCAATATCTATTTGAGAGTTCCCTTCTATGTACACCCCCATAGTCTCAGCCCATTTTTTGGGCATAGGGATTTGTGCTGTAGTTAATTCAACTAAATAATCTCGTAATAAGTTCATCGGCTAATAAACTCCCCATTTATTTGTGACGCTAGGTCTGTAAAATAACTCTTCTCTGTCATTCCCGCTCTACCACGAATTACAATTCCGTCATCATTAAGCATTCTAACAATAAACGCAACATTATCCCCAATATCAAGCATATTTTTCTGCATTGCCTCAGCCTTGGCCTCCTCCTCTTTATAGTTTCCGTCAGAAACCTTTTGTGCAGAAAAATCTGCAGTAGCCTTAGCCTGTGCATACATAGAATCCGCAGAATAATCTACGTTCATAGATGCTTCCCCAAAATTAAGTCCCTCTTCACCTATACTTGCACGATTAGTACTTTCCCCGGAAGAAAGCAAAGTATTTGTATCAAGAATAGGAGCCTTAGACCTTCTCTCTGTCTTATTCGCATCTTTCAACCCATCAAAATTAATACCTTTAATGCTTGAAAGTGCTCCCCCTATATCCGCCATACCTGCCGCTAAGGCACCTGCAACAGTAACTGCCCTTGTTATCTTTCCTACTGTTAAATCTATTTTGGTACCCACACCAAAAGGAGCAACCTCTACCCCTGTTGTAATGCCATCAAGAAATTGGTTCATTAATCCAGCACCTTGCCATAATAAATAACTTCCGGCATCTACTCCAAGTTTTCTACCCGCAGTTAAAAACATATTGTCCACAAGGTTTTTAACTAATTCACCCCCACCAGTCCTCTCCCAAAGCTTACTAGAGGTACTTTCATCCTTAACCCGTTGCACCATATCGTCATATGAAGTATTTAATTCTTTAATGGAATTAAAGTTTTCCTGAGTTAAGTTTTTCACAGAAGCAGTTAAATCCGACACAGAAAGTCCAAAAACTTTTGCATATTGATTTAAGGCCACCAAACTAGTTGACCCAGAATCATCTATCTCTCCTAAAACCTTAAGAATTCCCTCAAATAAACTATTTATATTTTCTTTACTTGGTGTTTTTAATAACATATCCCCATAAGGAAGCCCTGCTGCGTTCGCAGAAGCCACTAACAATGCCTGTGTGGAAGTATCCCCACTTAACCCTTGTATATCCCCAGAAGCGAGCTGTCCAATTGCCACTGCAAGTTTTGTAACAAACGTATCGCTAACACCTATACTAGAAAAAGCACCCAACCATTTTTGAACAGTTAGGTCAAACTCTGTAGCCGTCTCCCTAGACATCCTACCTGTCGCCTCCAATAAGTTTGCAGACACGGTGTCAGATAATGACTGTAAATATTGTGTATCGTCAAAATTCTTATTCAAAAACTCGGTTAGAATATTTTCCATTCCTAACCTAGCCTGTGTAGAATCTTGTTGTTGTAGTTTTATTAATCTTATTAAACTAGAATCAAAAGCATTAAAAGTATTAGCTACTTTTTCTGATAATACCGCCATAGATGACCTAAGCTCTAAATTAAATGCAATTCCCGCATCAATAAATTGTGCTGTCTTGTCCATTGCACTTTTCATAGAGAAAAAGGGACTTACCGCGAATGTTTTAGAAAGAGTGTCCGAAATACTTGAAAAACTATTACTAGACCCAATAAGACGTGTTTGTATTTTTGAAACTAATCCGGAATAATAATCCGCAGCAGCCGTTATTTTGGTATAGGCACTATTGATTCCATTTTGTATAGCATTAGCAAAAAAGTCCGCTGTTGCCCGAGCATTTTGCATTTGAATTAATTTATTTTTTGCGTGTCTACGTTCGTCTGCTGAAAGAGAATTTTTTGCTACCTCTTCTAATAGGTCCATCTCCGCTTTTCTTTTTTGGGCATGACTCTTTTTAGCCAGTTTTGTCTTTTCTGCCTCAATTATTTTATCCTGCTCTGTCTGAGTAATTGAAAGTCTTTTAAGCTGCTCCCTACGCCTCTGCTCCCATAGATTTGCTGTATCTTCAAGAGCCTGCCTTTCCTCAGTCTTAAACTCTTTTTCAATATCATCAACTAGCGAACGAAGCTGCTCGGGTGTAGACTTGTCCATTTACTGCCCCTTACTATTCTTCATTTCTTCAACTTTTTTCATCTTTGCTGTAAGCTCTTCATGTGCGATTTTTTCTAACTCCAAAAACTCTACCTCAGTCATCTCCCATAAAGTATTATATTCAATAGAAAGTGCTGAACTAACAAGATATACTCGTTTTATCCAATTACGAAATAATTTTGGTTTGTACTCATTTTCTACCAAAATATCCCAAGTCATCTTTATATCCCCCTGCCAGTATTATACAGGTAAATTAAATGCAATCATTTTACCACAAGCATCACACCTATGCTTTCTCAATAACTGTACACCCCATTCATATGTAGTAGAAGCATTTATAATCTCTTCCACCGCTGATAAAAACAAATTTTGAATAAAAGTAGTTGCTTGTGTGTAAGTCAGTCTTGCCCCATTTACATGTGTAATTACTTTCCTCAAATATTCTTGGGTTTCAATATCTCCGTCTGCATTTGGATACTCTTCCTTGAATAACTCTACTCCCGCTTTTATATCATCAAGAATTCTAGGCGTTGCATAAGTAACAGTAACCTCAGTCTCATCATCTACTTTTACAACCATAGGGGATAATCCACTCTCTTTAAGGGGTAAAATTTTAATGTCTGTAACGTCAATATCTAAATCATGCTTTTTCCCGCACGACTTACAAATAACAGAAATCTTATATGGTGCAGCCCCTTTTAATAACTGTCTTTGAATAAAATTTAAATAGATAAAGTCAGCAGGGTGTAAATCGTATGTTGACATCCCCAAAGGCTCCACTATGGTTTTGTCTAAGATAGAGGCCTGTAGCTTGTTCTTTTGTATAATATCTCCAAACCCCCTGTCGCATAATCTTGGGGACCTTAACTGATTCTTCCACTTTATGTCCTTACCATAAAGCCTTCCCCTACTAGGTAATTCAAAATCTTTTGTAATTGGTATTGCCATTAGCTTATTCTCCTTTATGTTATAAAAATACCGTGCCACTAATGAAAGATAGCACGGAAAACACCTTGTATTTTCGTTATCACTCAGCCATTAGCCAAAGTCGTTATATTAGTATATACATTACTACCGTAAGTATATTTATTGCGAGACAGTATATGTTTTTGCCTGTTCTTCCCACTCAGACGTGGTAGATGTATAGCTGGGCATATAATAATGCATAGTTACAGACACCGAGCGAACTTCACTAGAATCATTACTAAATGTTACGCCTTGTAAGGAGCTAATCCAAGCATTCTTTAAAGTCCATGTACCATAAATAACACCCCTATTTCCACTAACTAAATCTATTTTAACCTCTCTCCAATATTCCTGTGGGTCACCTACCTCACCTGTTACTTGGTTCCCGCTTTCCATTTTCCAAGAATACAAAATATCATATGCACTCTTAGAAACATATACTTGAAAGGTTGCAGTAGATGACATGGCATTTATCGCCCCGGGAAATGAAATTGACATATTCCCCTTTTTAATCTCCTGAAAACCCTGCTGTAAATTAGGTTCAGCAAAAGTTTGATTTGCAATTTTTAACGATAACTCGGCTTCGGCCTGTGTAAAATTAACTATTTTAGTTGCCGTGGACCGCGCGTAATTTTTTTTGCCCTCAAACCCTGTTATAGTAAGAATATAATGATTATTCATTATTGGCTTATAACTAGCCGGGTCTGCTGCTATATAAGATGTTGCATTAAAGAATTCATTTGCCATTAGTCTTTTCTCCTTTTAATCTATTGAACACATTTTGAATATATCCATTGGGACTAAATCATCCGCAGGTATATTACTTTCAAACTCTCCTGAATCAGGTGTAGAAACATATGGGCGTGGTGGATGTTGAACATTTGCTACGGGATTACCTAAATATTTCTGTAACTCCGTTCCTAAGTTCACATAGGCTCTGTATAAATCCTCTACCTTATTAAATTGCCCATTAGTGATTATTTCAACCTCTTCCGTGGACTTTTTAGTTTTGCCCTTAAATACAGGATTTGATATTGCGGTTATTGGACCGGATATTCCCGCTGTATTTGGCCCTATCCCCCCAAGCATTTCTGTTACTGCTTCATTTTCCACATTGGTTATTTGAATATACAAGGTTGAATACCCATCATCACTTCTAATTTCATTATAACCAATAGTATACTCCATATTTGATTCAGATACTATAATATCATAAATATTATCTAATAACCACTCACCCTTTTCTTCTTCAATAACCCCATCTATTTCAATAGTTAAGTCTGCAGAGGTATCAAAGAACTCATATGCAATCTCTCTAAGTTTTAGTCCAAGCGTATGTAGCTCGGGCAAAATCTTAAAAACCACATCTTGTATATTCATATAATAATTCCTTATTTTCTAACAGTTTTAGGACGAACTCTCAAGGAAGCATCTTCTTGAGAAACTGTATGCGACCTAACATTTCCTTTAAGATTATTTCCCGCATTACTTGCAGGGCGCATTTTATGAGTTGTGGAATAGTATTCATCAAGGTCTAATCCTGCTGGATCTACATATTCCTCAGAGTCTTTGTTGCCTTCCTCGTCTTCTGTGTCATTGTCCTCTTCACTATCTGCAACAACGTCTTCCTCTGTTTTTGGAAGGTCTAATTCTTCACCATCCGTTTCTTCGTTTTCCTCGTTTTCTTCCTCTACTAATGAGAGTGTCAAAGTAATATCACCCTCTATCTCTTTGTCGTCTTCGTCTAATGTAGGGGCAAAGGAGGCTTCAAACTTGGGCTCTGCCTCAATTTCTGCGTTTACTATTTGTGAAACTTCACCATCGCCATTAACCTTTATTAAAACCTCTTCTCCATCTATAGTATAAGTAATTTCTAAGTGCTCTTCCTCTTCTTCAGTTTCTTCAACAAAAAGAACTCCTACGTCACCTGCTTCAGCGCCAACTAACTCTGCAAAAGCATCTTCATCAAAAGTAATTACTTCATAATCAGACCCCTCTGGTAATTCCGTTTTAGTTGTTTCAACCGCAAGAACCGTGTCCCCACGTCTTTCATACTTTATATTCCTAGGAGAAGCATCCCCTCTTGACTCTACACTAATAGTTCTAATATCGTCTTCTGCCTCAGCAGCGTCCGCTAGGCTAAA
>CAYMPR010000030.1:10738-13619 GCA_964392385.1 uncultured Christensenellaceae bacterium
CTGTACTCCATAACCCGCTCATACTTTTGGGTATAATAGTCTTCAATTGCGGCAACAAGTTCTAATATTCCTAATTGTTTTAATAGTAGCGTACTTCTAACCCTTCTACAATATAAGTTCACCTGTAATAGCAAAGAACATAAAGTAACAATAAGGTCATAAGAAATACTATTGAAAGCAATAATTTCGGCAAACACCTGAGACTTTCTCTTTTTCAAACCGGATATAAATCCCGCCAAGTCCTCTGCCTGCTGTTCTATCGCTATCCTACACGCTTCTTTAGTGGTATACCCACTCACATTAAATACATCATGAATATTTGCCATTAGCCTTTACCCCTTTGTTATGCTTCCATATTTATACTGTAAGGAATATTAATGTTAAATGTCTCTATTCCTTCTACCACTACTAACCTTATCTCCACGTCTATTGTTGCTGGCTTTGTTTTTGGAAGCTTTGTAATACTGTATGCATTTAAGCCATCTCCATTAACCAACATTCTCTGTATTGTTTTTTCAACCATAGAAACAAATGTCCTAAATGTAGCAGTAGCATTTGTGCTTGAAATGAGCAATGAATCCGCTGCTCTCCTTGCCGCTCTTTCTACACTATTTACTACAAACCTACAGTTCTTAAAACTTTGTGGTCCAAGCACTCCAGCGTTTGGATACAATGTTCTATTCCCCATAATTACATAGCCTGTATTTTGCTTGTTCACAATAGGATTAACAGAAACACCTATGTCAGAGGTCATTACGTTCTGTACAGCCCTGCTTATAGGCCTTGTAGAAGCAATAGCGCTAGAAACTGAACCCTGTGAATTATTAGCAATAGGAAGCCAAGCGGGAAGTCCTGCTGCAATGTTTCCTGCCAATGCTAAAAGCCCGCCAAAACTATCTGGCATAATCGTACGTATGCCATTAGGTACATAGGTATCTGCGCCAACATCCATATATCCAAAAGAATAATTTAATACTGAGGTTGTTGGAATACTTAGAACAGTTGCCTGTAATGCGGTAAAAGCATTAACATCCGATACACTTTCGCACAAGTCTATCGGAGCAAGAGCTTTTATCCCCGCCGCAATATTCATAAGATTTCCTGCGATAGCGGTATTTTGAAAATATCCACCAGTAGTTAAATAAGTTATTGTCATATATTTGTTTGTATCAGCAACTACAGACAACATACCCGTTGCACTTTCTAAATCCTCCTCAAACTCAGAGATAGAAAACTCGTCTGCAAACGGTGTTGTTTTAAGATATAGATTTGCAGACTCTCCCGAAACTACCTTTTGTGTATAGGTTACTGGGTCTGCTTTTGTTAATACCCATGTTCCCTCTTCTGATAGGGTATATACATCCCCTTCTCCTTTAGTAAAGGTATTTGCCCCTTCTCCTGTTGTGATTATTTGGGTATACTCCATAACAGTGTCCACTAAAACACCGATATAATCTCCCTCAGCATTTAGTGTATATACATCAGTTGTAGGAAAAGCACCTGTAAGGGTTGCATTACTTGTAGAATATAGAACAGCACTAGGATTTGCGGCATAATAGTCCTCAAGATTTAATGTCTCAAAACCTTCCAAATAGTTTGCCGTGCCATAATCACCTGTATAAAATACTATGTTTGTAAATGTAGTAGTCCCAATATAATTTAATGCTGTGGGGTTAAATGATACAACTCTTTCCTCTATCTTTGTCCCGCCCACTACATTAAACACAGAAACCTTTACAATTCCTAATCCACTGTGTGAAAAAGAAACATACATATCTTTATAATAACTTCCAAAATACTTGGCACGAACATTAAAGACTTTCCCCTCAATTGCTCCCCCGATGTTTCGTATTTCAATTGCTCCACCCTCTGGTTTGGCCACTAACACCCCTGCAGGTTGGAAACGGTGATATAATACAGTTAAGCCTGCATCCGTTAAAGCCTTGGCATATAACCAGCTCTTTTCACTTTGTGTGGCTTGCCTGCTGTTTTTAGGAATTGTAGACGATTGACTTTGCTTAAAAATGTATGGGGTACTTCCAAAAACATTTGAAAAAGTAGCAGACGTAACAAACGTGGGTTCACTAGGCCCCTTAATAGCGTATCCTGGAACATATACCACTACGTCAGAATCCAAGTTCACTATTGGTTGTATAGGTGTTTCATATATATTAATTGCCATTAAATCTCTCCCTTTTTGTTTTTATTTTTTATGTATATCTATTATTGTTATATTTTATCTTCATTAATTTGCGGATAATTGATGGATAATTGATACTCAATATTATAATTATTTTCCTGTGAAAAATCAAAAATGTAACAATTCTTTAATGTAAAATTGAACTTTAATAAATACATCTGTGCAAGATTCTGCTGCTGTGCCCTAACCTGAGTCAAGGAAGGGTCTAAAACTATGTCAGAATCACTTTGTACATATATTGGCATACCTTCCCCATCTTTGAGTGGTAAGCGGATATTTACTTTTATTTGGTTTATATTTCTTAACTTAAAATATAACTGTGTTGCCAAATCCTCTGTAACCTTTCTTGTAGGTGCAAACACTAATATAGAGTATTTTAAATCACAGCGCATAGCATTTAATTTTATATTCTCTACCCCATCTGCCTCTAAATCATACCCACTATAATTCAACTGTCTCTTAGTCATTGAACTATCCGATATTTCTATGCTAGGGAGCCTCACAACAGAAACTATTGGAAAGGCTACTGCGTCTCCCCCCTGAGCCCCAACAATGCTCAAAACCTGCTCATGAGAATCCTCGGTGGATAACCCCAAAAGCGTAATCTGAGCATCCCCAATTTTTAAAAACTGGGATATATGCTCTTTTAAAACCTTATCATACATATCAATCATTTATTTT
>CAYMPR010000031.1:0-13036 GCA_964392385.1 uncultured Christensenellaceae bacterium
TTGAATTAGGAGAACTTGCCTTCCAGACAACTATGCTAAAAACAATGACTTTCTATAGTTTATCTACTTATGGACCATCTCCCTTTAGCGGTTCACCCATTGAATATATTAAATTTGATTTATCATCCGATGACCCAATGGTATCTTATATTCCGCATAAAGCGCTTTATGGCAATGGGTTTCCCAGATTTGCAAAACTTTATGTACCTTCCGCAAAATTAGCAGAATATAATGCAGTAGATAGTGGGTGGTGGAAAGGACCAGGTGGATTAATACCTGATGATAAACAGCCTATACTCGCTATTGAAAGCATACACCAACTATCTGGTGGCAGTACTTATATTTCATATGATGTAATCGAAGGGAACAATATACGCTTGACAAATCTTTTTAGAGTAGGGGAGGAGCCAATTACTAACTTGATAATTAACCCTGCATATGAAGATATGCAAGTAAAGGAAATCGGTAGTTATGTCGCTTGTGACGATACTTTTACAACAGTAAAATTACCAAATACAATAACTAATATTAACGATAATGCATTTAGAGCTGCTAAAAACCTATATGAGGTTATTTGGTATTCGAGCTCTGATCAAACCAAAACTAAACTTACTGACATTAGCAATATAGCATTAGAAAAAATTGGAGAGTATGCCTTCACAAACACCTCTATAATAAGCTTTAAGAGTAACAACAACTTGAATGAAATAGGTAAATATGCATTTTATTTATGTAAATATCTTAACTCTATCGAACTAATAAACGGGGTAGAAGGACAACTTGTGGTGCATTCAGGTGCATTTGCTTATGCAGGAACAGAGATTTCGGCGCCTTATTCAATGATTAAGGTTTGGATTAATGCATCGATTCTAAAAAACAATCCAGAGGAATCAGTTAATAAGAATATATTTTCTCAAAGTAACATTTCGGATGTATATATAAAGGTTCCAAATGTATCAACTCCCCCACCCACGGGATATGTGTACCCAATCTCATATTATGCCTTCGGTAATCCAACTGAAGCAATTTCCTTGTATTTTAGTAACAACTTGCAATATAACTTGTTTTTAGCAGGTGAAAACACTAACCAGTATTTTAATCTGGGAGAATGCGGCTGGAATTCAAATGGACCTGCACCTGAAAACTTGCCTGGAACAATTGAATATGTTAAAGGGACAAAACCATAAGCTTAATTATATGTTTTTACTCTCAAATCAAAAAAAGGAGCTCCTACTAGGGGCTCCTAAATTATTAATCGAGACTAAATTTTAGTACATTCCACCTGGGTCACCCATAGGTTGGGGGGCGGCAGGGACAGGAATTTCAGCAACTAAGCTTTCTGTGGTTAGTAACATAGCAGCTACACTTGCAGCGTTTTGAAGAGCTGAACGAGTTACTTTTGTAGGATCAATAATTCCAGCTTCGATCATATCGCAATATTTGTTGGCAAGAGCATCATATCCATAAGTAGGGGAAGTGGATAATTTTACGTTATTCACGACAACTCCTCCATCAACACCACTATTAATAGCTATTTGTCTAATAGGTGACTCAAGAGCTTTAATAACTATCTTAGCACCTGTTTTTACATCGCCTTCAAAAGACTCAATCTTCTTGAGTAAATTATCAATAATAGAAATAAATGCTATACCGCCACCAGCAACTGTTCCTTCCTCAACGGCAGCTTTAGTGGCCGCAAGGGCATCTTCAACACGTAGCTTTGCTTCCTGCATTTCTACTTCTGTTGCAGCTCCAATTTCAATTACAGCTACTCCGCCGGAGAGTTTTGCGAGACGTTCTTGTAGTTTTTCTCTATCATAATTAGATGTAGTATCAGCTATTTGTGCTTTTAAAGCAGTGATTCTATTTGATATTGCTGTTTTTGTTCCAGCTCCACCAACAATTGTTGTGTTATCTTTATCTATTCTAACATGCTTAGCTTTCCCAAGTTGATTAAGTTTTGCGTCCTTTAGTTCAAGTCCTAAATCTTCACTAATGACTTGGCCGGCAGTTAAAATCGCTATATCAGCTAGCATTTCCTTTCTTCTTGGTCCATATCCTGGGGCCTTAACTGCTACGCAAGAGAATACACCTTTAAGCTTATTTACGACTAAAGTTGCAGTTACTTCTTGCTCAAAATCATCGGCAATTATAAGTAGCTTCATACCCGCTTTAATTACTTGTTCTAAAATTGGAAGTAGCTCTTGAATGTTGTTTACCTTTTTGTCTGTAATTAGTATAGCTGGACTGTCTAATTCAGCTATCATTTTTGTCAAATCGGTAGCCATATAGCCACTCACGAAACCTCTATCAAACTGCATTCCTTCTACAACCTTAAGTTCAGTGTGAAGTGACTTTCCTTCTTGTACGGAAATAACGCCTTCCTTACCGACTTTTTCCATTGCATCGGATACAAGTTTACCAATTTGCTCATTCGATGCAGAAATAGATGCAACGGCCGCTATATCATTTTTGTTTTGAACAGGTTTAGAAATCTTTTTTAGCTCTTCAACTGCAAGTTCAGCTGTTTCCAAAATACCTCTTTTCAAAAGAACCGGGTTTGCGCCAGCCGCGACGTTTTTTAGGCCCTCGGCAATAATAGCTTGTGCTAAAACAGCGGCTGTAGTTGTTCCATCACCTGCTACATCATTTGTTTTTACGCATGCTTCTTTAACTATTTGGGCACCCATATTTTCAAAGGGATCCTCAAGTTCAATTTCTCTTGCTATTGTTACTCCATCATTTGTAATTTGTGGTGGTCCAAATTTCTTTTCTAAAACTACGTTTCTTCCTTTTGGACCAAGTGTAAGTTTTACCGTGTTAGAGAGTGTGTTTACACCAATTTCTAAAGATTTTCTTGCCTCTTCTGCATATTTAATTTGTTTTGCCATAATATACCTCCTAATCTTCTACTATTGCTAGAATATCGCTTTGTCTAATAACAATAAGTTCCTGCCCATCAATTTTGAATTCGGATCCAGCATACTTGCTGAATAATACCTTCTGACCTACTTTAACTTCCATTTTGATTTCCTTCCCATCGATAACACCGCCATTACCAACAGCAATAATTTTTGCTACTTGTGGTTTTTCTTGTGTTCCGCCTGTTAAAATGAGACCAAAAGAGGTTGTTTCTTCGGTTTCAATGTGTTGGACTACTACTTTGTCAAATAATGGTTTAATTTTCATATATAATATCTCCTATTTAAAAATTTAGCAGTCTTTAACGTAGAGTGCTAGCGATTTGAATTATATCATACCAAATATTTAGTTGCAACAAAAAATAATATATTTTCACTTATTGAAGGATTACTTTAAGTGTGATATTCTAATTAAAGTACATATCAAAATTTATAGAGGAAAAACACTATGAATAAATGGGATAAAAGGTTTATGGAGCTAGCTTATGTTGTCGGTAACTGGTCTTCTTGCTTCAAAGAAAATCGTCAGGTTGGGGCAGTAATTGTAAAAGATAAGAGAATATTAACTACGGGATATAATGGGGCGCCTAGTGGCATTGAAAGCTGCAAGGATAGAAGTGAGTGTCTTAGGGTTAATATGGGCATTAAATCAGGGACCTGTCAAGAAATTTGCTATGCAGTACATGCCGAACAAAACGCAGTAATTCAAGCAGCAAAGTTAGGGATATCTGTTGAAGGCGCTACACTCTATTGCACTCATCAACCATGTAGTATATGCGCAAAAATCATTATTAATAGCGGAATAAAAAGGGTAGTTTATGACAATGGGTACCCAGATGAGTTCTCGATGAAAATGTTCAAAGAAGCAAATTTACAAATTGTAAAATACTCTGAACTAATAGATAATGAATAAGTAATAATGTATTATTAAATGCATTAAAACGTATCTTTAGATACAGAAATACTCACTTCCATTAAAGTGATGCCTTTTTTCTTTTTCGTCGATTTTTAGTAAATCTATTTATTAGTACCATTATTTTTAATGAATCAGATGTTGGAAAATATATATGCTAGGTGTTCTTGTTAGCCTAGCATTTTCTTTTGCTAGAGTATTTTATTAGCTCCGTTTTTTTGTGGACAAATAATCGAGCAAGAATTTAACAGTAATTCTATCCAATATTTCTATTTGTTCTCGATAAAAACTTTATTGTAAGCGTTGTCACTTGTATTTATTGTCTTTGTACCTTAGCGCAATATGTGTTACAAAACTTAAGAAAAATTAATATTCACATAAGATGTATTTGTATATTGGGTATTGTAATGATCCTTCGTTTACAACCAGCTTAATTTTAGAAGACTAATTGATTATTTGTGAAGTGTTTATGAAGGATATGTTTATATCACGAATTAAAACCTTTCTTTATTGACACGCGCACACGTACTAATGTATTATAAGCGTGTGAGGAAAGAGGTATCCTTGGAGGTTTATACTAGATGTTTTTAAAAGCTCACTCCCAAAGTTTTAAGTCATATGTTATTCTTTGCGCATTACTCATTTTAACATGTGTTGTTTTTTTCTCATTGTCATTTTCTTCTAATAGTTCTTTTACTGCTTTTGCTGCTGGCGCAAAAGTTAGCAGTAACGCATCTTTGGATACAGGGTATTTAACTCCTGGAACTAATATTTTATCAACTGCAGCCGCTCAAGAAGATCTTACAGGTGGATTGTGGCCAAGTTCAGGAGAAGAAACAACAGGATATAATGCTCAAGATTTTCACGTTGCCTCTGGAACCTCAGCGATATTTACAACCGACTATTTAAGTTTTCGTGGTGGCAAGGTTGGAGTTTTGGCCCTTGTTAATGGGGACACTAATTCCGTTTCTAGCGCTTTGATGAAAGCAATGCAGGATCAAAATTTTATTATAAACATTAGTTTTGAGGCTCAAATTCAAATTGGTGGCAGTAGTGGAGATGATGATGTAACTGTTCAAACGGTGATTAGCTGGTATCCTTCTGGAACTGGTGGTTCGGTTTATTCTAAATTTTCTAGCGAACCAGTTATACAACCAACAGGTGGTTCTTTTCAACAAAAAGTTACCTTAGGTGGGGACAATATAGACAGTGGATTTAATCCTACTGATCCAAACAACGTTCTATACACTTCTGTGCCTATTGTTCATAATCAAGCATGTTTTTTGATAGAAATTAGCGATACTAATAATCCAGATGTTGTCCCTGTGTTAATTTCCTCTGCAAAAATACAGATGGATATTGAAATGGTTGGGCTATCAATAAACTTAGATGCTTATCAATTGTCGGTTCAAGGTGAAAATAGACCATCAATTGTTATACCAGGAATAAAAAATCCAGAAACATCAGGCCCTGAAACCCTAGCTGATACATTTGTAAAGGCTGGAGATCAAGTTACTGTTAAAGCACAAGTAATGAATTCTGGATTACCGTATGAGTTTCCAGACTATTACACTGCTTTGTTTTTCCCAATAGATGATAATTTTGCAAATAGAACTTGTTTAGATTGGCATACTTATAGTTACACATATGATGAAAACATTGCTTCATATTTAGAGTTAGTTCCTCTTCCTGTTGGCGCAACTCCTGAACAAATCACTAGTAGATATTCTGGATATGATATTTCGTTTCAAGTGAAAGAGGGGGTAGGAAATAGCAACCAAGTAAAATTATTGCCAAGACTACCAATTCAAATTGTTTCTGGAACAATAAACTATTTTGATTTTGACATAAGTTCTATCCCTGAAAGAGAAATAGTTGTTAAGGTTGATGATAATGGTCCCTCTTCGCCGATAATAGATGCGACAAAAGGGGTAGGAATTACTATCGAATCAAGAGAATGGTACACAGTAAATCGTACTATATACCTTGATTATTCTTCCTCTTTGACTTCCGATTTCGAATTATATGCTGAAGAAAAAGTTTATGCATATATTTTGCACGATAGTGTGAGTGACTTTGACTTAAATCTATGTGATTTTTCCAAACTTGCTTCCGACCCAGCAAACAATTACCCATTTGGAGACGGTGTAAATTATGCATCGATGCAAGATTTGGGCGTATATACAAATGTTACCATTGGTGGAGGAAAGCTACCTCTCAACATTGTCTCGCCGGGTGAGTATTCCTTAGTATTAATTGCAGTGGATTCTGCAGGAAACGTTTCATCTCCTACCATTTACCACAAGGGTAACCTTAAGTCATTAAAAGTTGATGATACAACAAGACCTGTTGGATTTCAATTATTATATGGATCTTCTGAGTTTGTAAATAATTATGCAAATAACGTTGGAAACGTCTATATATATGTAGGTAGTAGGTGGCATCAGAAAAACATTGATGGAACATATACGTTTTTAGGGGGTGATACACAACTTAGTGGTGACGGTGTATTCCAAGTAAGAACTAGAGGAGTTAATAGAAATCAGCCAATTACCTTAATGTTATTAACAACTCCTACTCATTACAACACTTATAGACCAGTTAGATATACTAATAGACCTGCGATGGAGGGTATGTTTTCTGACAACCCTGTATACACCGAAGGAAGAGATAATAATAGGTATTACACTATAACGTTCACAACAAATGATGAGATTTGGAATAGTGGACAAGATTCTGGTATGGTTTTGATGTATTTTAATAAGAGGGTTGACTTAGGCCTAATTAGTAATGACTTTAGCTTTATAAAGAACCAAAATACGGGACTAGGAGATGTAATTGGTTTAGATGGATATGTTGAGGCATACTTCCCATATAACCCTATAAACCAATTTAAGACTTACCCACCAACTCCGCCAGATATTGACTTATTGTACTACAACCTTGAAGAGTACCAAGTATACGCAAAGACAACAATAGTCAACAATGTGACTGTAACTACTACAGGTGGTTATGTTGTCTACAAGGGAATTCAATATGATATGCCAGAAAATTTCGATTTAGTTACTGGAACCCGTGTAGGAAACACAATAAGCATTTCTGGAGAATCTGGAGCGTATAATCTCTCGACACTTACCAGAACTGATGGTGCAGTTGGCCAAGGTTACAAATCATTTTATGTTTCAGGTTACATAAAAGAAAACTATTTTGAAACTGGATTTGTAGATGCAGGACGATATGTGTACAAAGCCTCGGTAAATTTAACTGGAGATAGCAACTTATTTGGTGAAAAAATAGATATTTTTGAAATTAAAAAGGCTGATCCTAAAATATATGGTTTACATGGGCAAAATACTTTGTATTATAACGACAGTATGGATGAACTGGTCTTTGCTAGCACTTATGAGAACGGTAACCCAGTGGCACAAGCGAGTTTTACATATGGCGATAAAATTTATTATATGTCCTCGGCAGGAGTATTTGGATATTATGAAATTTCCTCACCTTCCCCTGGAACTATTCAATATGACAGACCCAATGTTTCTTCGAATTTATTGATTACAGTTAATTTTAGACCTATCGATGTGGTTGCTGGCGTGGATTCTACAATTTTATTCAATAATTGGAATACTGTTTTTTATAACTATTATAATAGAACCGCAACAGAAGCTGGCTACGTATATACCTTAATTCCTGGTAAAAGCCATAGTGGAAATTATAAAACTCAAACAATTCAGATTTCTATTGAAGTTAGAGCTTCAAGGGCATATATCGAGGCAGATGCTGCAACTACTAGAACTACTTTTAACCAAGAACCTCAAGGATTACAGGTTAAAATATACCAAGATGCTGAGAAAACACAATTGATTTCTAGTGTTCCTACTATCATTCAATATAGGGACAAGTTGAATGAAAATTCTGTTTTTTCTTCAACCATGCCCACAAATGCTGGTGTTTACCAAGCCAAAATCGATATTGATACAACAAAATCAAATTATTATAACGAGGATTCATTATTACAGGATTTCACTATTGAAAAAAGAAAACTAGGCATATTCCCTATTCAACCGAGTGGAGAAATAGGTGATGATGGTTATTATTATGAAGAACTTGAGACACCAGTTTTATTTGGGCAGTATGAAGCTACAAGTGTTTTTACTTTTAAGTATGGATATCTTGATGTACCCGATTACATTTTTGGTGAGTTTATAGATGAATTATTTGTAGAAACAACAGGGCTGCAAGTTACTCATTCATTTTCGAAAGTAAAAGATGCAAATAATAACTTTTTGGATCCTTATGGGGACTGGATAAATCAAAGTATAACTGGGATTTTAATAAGCGATTTGCTTTCTGCTGGCACACATCTTGCAGAAATTAAGATTGATAATCAAAACTACGAAGGGGAAATTATCTCCTTATTTGTCATTGAGAAAGGTACGGCAGAAGGTAATTTATTGTCGGTTAATATGCCGCTATTTGTTCGTTCATATGATGCAATTGGCCTTGATGGAACACTCCAAGGGAAACTAGGCCATATTGAATTTGGCCAAACGTTAGCAAGCAAAACCACAGCTATGCTTCAAGGCGCAGACACGAGAGGAACATACAAATATAGAAATAAAAATGGTTTTGTTCCTGGAAGATTTTATTTTGAATCTGAAGAAGAATACTATGCTAGGAATAGCAATTTTGAAAACATTTATTTAGATGTGTTTGGGAATAGGATTCTTGATGTTAAATATGGTACTGGGGCGTCTTCCAATAGAATAATGGCTCATACTGTTACTATATATTGGCAAGCCGGGGTAAAGGTCTTACAAAGTGATGGAAATGGTGGGTCAATAGAAGTATTTGTGCCAAACGAGAATTTTTCTATTATGAGTTTTCCCGCGGAAATTGTTGTTGTAAGGGCAAAACCCAATACAAGCAATCTTCGTCTGTCAAACATAACTTATAAGCAGAAACTAAAGGAATCCTCTTTCTTAGGCGATATTTTATCAAATGGTTTTATTTTGTCGCCTAATGATCAATATACTTTAAGAATTTCAGTGAATCCAGAAACAGTTTATCCTGGCGGCACTCACAATGTATTAAGCGTTTTTGAGCCTACGAGTGAAAGTCAAAAACATTATTTAAGAGTGGAAAATATTTCTGTCCCCATAATAGTCGAAAAAAGGCAGATATTATTAAGTTTTCCGCCCGAAATAGATAGGCCAATAGTAGAAGGTGAGCTCAATGAAGAGATTACTGACCAAAACGGTATTGTATATAATTATGGTTTAATGTACCAACATCCTACAACTATAGTTAAAAACCAAAATGATGGAGTCGTTATAAGTGATGCTCAGTTAGAATACATTTACTTTAAAGATTTAGTGGCGGGATACTCACTATTGCCAGGAGAGAGTATTATGAGTGGTTACGAGCAATATGTACGGTTAGCTGGCAATGGTATTAATAACTCAACATCAGTTGGCAAATATTATGTTCTTGTTAGGGCAATTGGTAGCAACTATGTTGGAGAAATATTTAAAGATTTTTACGTAATAAAATCTAGTCTTACTGCAGTAATGCCAAGTATTCCAATTATAGAATATGGGGCTAAACTTAGTGATGTGGTGTTCCCTTTAGTTAACGCACAAAATGCCGACTCTACCAAGATAATTTCAGGAAGATTTACTTATGAAAACTCTGAGGCTTCTCCAGATGTTGGTGATGATTATTTGTATAGGATTATTTTTACTCCAACTTCTGCTTTCTCATTATATCTTAATTTCAAACCTATATATTTCGATTTAGGAGTGATTGTTCAAAAAAGGACAATTGATATAAGCGTGACTAACTTAACTCACGTTTATACTGGTGCTCAAAAACAAGTTACAGGTTCTGTAGAAAACCCGGAGATTCCTTCCCAATACCTTCCACTGGTGTATACCTATCCTACTGTTGGAAATCTGCCACCTAGAGATGCTGGCGAATACCAAGTTGTCGTATCCATTAGCCCATCTGTTTCTCGTTATAGGGGGTCAAAAACCGTTTTGATGGTTATATCAAAAGCGTTGGTTTACATAAGCAGCGAAGATGTAGAAGTAGAATATAATGGTATGCTACAACCATTTTCTCCAGAGTACACTATCCCAGAAGGAACACTAGACAGAGAATTTCAAATTAATAGCCAAGATGGTTTTAAAATTACTTACTACAATAGACAAAGTGCTGTGATGGCACAAGCTCCACAATATGTAGGTCTTTACTTTGTAAATGTCGAGCTTATAACTCTGAATTATAGAGGACAAGCTACAATTAATTATTATATTTCTCCATCCTTAGCTTCGATAAATAATTTATCTCAGACGTTTTGCCCCCCATCAAATAATCCGGATGCGCCCAAGGTATTGCCAGTTACTCTAAGCTTTAAGAAGGTCATTGTTACTTGGAAAGATTCATATGGTGTTGATCAAAGCGAAGAAAGAGCGCATCAAAATGTAAACTATTCAGTTTTATATAAATCTAATGAAGGGCTTTTAAACCAAGATTACATCCCGAATTTAGATATAAGTGGTGCAGGTATATATAATGTAAGAATAATTTATTCTGAAAACGGTTATAACAAGGTAATCGATGGGATTGAACTGGTTGTTCATAAAGCTACTTTAGCATTGGATTTGTTGAATTATTATTCTTCAGAATACACTTCTTCCCCAATAAGACTAGATGGTATTACTCTTCCAGGAGATATCCAAGGAGGTATTTATTATTATAGAAGTTATAAACCTGGTGAAATTATTCAAGACGAATTTTCTTCGGAAGTTCTTCCATTAAATGCAGGATTTTACGAGGTAAAAATCGTATTGGTAGATGATAATTATCAAGGCGAGGAAACAACACTCTTTGAAATTAAAAAAGCCAATTTAAGAATCGTAAATACACCAAGTGCAAACCCAGTAGAATTTAATTCTGATAAAACTTCTGTGACTTTTGTCCCCGGAAGTGGAATAGTAAGATTTCCCGCAACAGGGGCTACAATTACTGATCTAGGAGTTTGGTCCATTGAAAGCGATATAAGCTTTCTTATAGTCGGTACTGGATATCCTGTGGTAGTTAGATTCACTCCAAATGAAGTACTTATTCCTAATTTTAATATTGCCGAGATGGAAATGAATATCACAATAATTAAGCGCAATATTGGCTCTTATATCCTTTTTGATGAAGAATCTCTTGTTTGCTCGTATTCTAGAAGTTCAAGGGCAGCTTCAGCGTATATTTCGGCCGAGGCAGGTATTGTCCCAGGATATGGTAGAATTCAACTAATTTATTACTATAATGGTATTGTTGCAAATCCAACTAATGTTAATACTTACGATTTAGTAGTTAGAGTTGATGATAAGAATTACACTGGAGTAAGTGAAACAAAGGCATTTTCCATTCAAAGAGCTGTTCCAGTTATTGTCCCGCCATCCATAAATCAAGTTAATAGGGGAAATACTCTTGATAATACATTTATTATTCCTCAAACAGGTAATGGGATTAATCCTAATGATAGTGAGGTTATTGTTCTTGGTAGTTTTAGTTTTCTAAATGAAACTCAGGTGATGAACCTTGCTAATTATAGACTAGTGAAAATGAACTTTCAGCCCAATGATCCTGCTAGCTACATGAATGTGATATTTGATTTAGAAGTATATGTTGTTGGGGAATCGGTCAATATTACAAGCGCAGTCGCTCAACCCTCCATAAGCAACCCTAATCCTACTTACGGAACGATGCTGTCGGAATTTTCTTTGGATATATATATAGATGGAGTTTTAGCAACAGAACAAGATGGGGTTGCTGAGTGGAAAGAACCCTCAAAGATTGTAAGCGTTTTAGGCACTGCAACCTATATTTTCACGCCCACAAATTCAGAAGTATATAATATTTACGAAGGAGTAGTCGTAATCGATTTTCTATCAGTTGCTGAAATGGATGTAATCATCAATGATTGTGATGTAAAAATGTTTGTTGGGGATAGCATTAATATAAATAATCCTACCTCATCTTTGATAATTAATCTTAAGGTAAGAAATAGCGATTTCCCAAGTCTTCTAGTAAACCCCAATATTGAAGTACTTGAAGCTGATAATCCTGGAATTGATTTCAATAGTTTGGTAGCTTTATCTGAAGATGCTGGTAAATTGTTAACTCAAAATGGAAATGTGTTAAATGTTACTTTTAGACTAAAGAGTGCGAATTATTTAGATACAACTGTGAGTTTGTCCATTAAAGTTTTGCATAAGGTTTTAAATAAAGACTTTTTAATTAATAATAAAACTAAGAAATATGACGGATTAATTGTTGGTATTAATGATTTTAATATCAGAATCAGTGGAACATCTAGGCCTATTCCTTTGGAAAATCTTGTTATCACTAAAATTACCTACAAAGGATTAGAAGTAAATGAAATAAAACTTCCAGGTAGTTATTTGGTTAATTTAGAGATCAAAGATAGTCATTATTTTGGAAGTTATCAATTTATTTATTACATTTCCAAAAATGATATTTCCTCTTACTTAACCATCAGTAATAACCTTCGTATTTTTGGTGATAATACGGCTCCTACAAGTGCGTCTTTTGGACAATTTTATCAACAGGCTATATCGGAAACTAACTCCACTATTGTATTTAATTATATTGATAAAGATGGGGTTACTTCTCTAGGTCCTCTTCCTCCAAGAGATGCAGGAAATTATTGGGTAGAAATTTCTATTGATTCAGATGATAAATTCTTTAGTGCATATAAAAAATTTACGTATCAAATCTCTAAAAAGGAAGCATTTATTGAACTTAACTCATCATATACTTATTCATACGGAATTAACTTTAACATTAATCCATTGCTTTCAAATAGTTTATCTTTAAAAGACTATTCTGTTGCTTATTATGTTTCTGGTGAAAACGTACCTTTAGTCTCAAAACCATCAAATGTGGGTAGATACAGAGTAGTATTTTCTATTTCACATAAAAACTATTTTGGCTCATCTGAAACGACTCTAGTTATTAATAAACTAAGACTACAACTTAATATTGCACCAATTGTCGAAAGCGTTGAATACGGAGTTAAGATAGGGACAGTTGGCTTTGATGGGGGCGAAGTAGTTACAAACGACTCAGCAGCTACTAGAGTTTATGGGACGTTTAGTTTTGTGGACCCTAATGCTAC
>CAYMPR010000032.1:0-3397 GCA_964392385.1 uncultured Christensenellaceae bacterium
GGCTTTAAAACCATGCAGATTCAAAAGAGTAGTCAAGAAATTATCGACTTTTTAAGGGGTTTTGCACAAGAATTCGATAAGTTTTTCACTGAAATTACAAAGGCTAAAAATCAAATTACGACTGCTGGAAATTCAATGGGAGTAGTATTTGATAAGAGTGGCAAGATAAAAAACCAACTTGATAGGATGTCAACTATTAGCGGCGAGGAAGATAATACACCCAAAATTAGTTCTTCCGATAGTAGTGAAACGGAATAAAAGTCATATTACTTGTACTAATGCAATTAAAAAGGCCCCGATGGTTACTCGGGGCTTACGTTTTTTATAGAATTGATTAATCTTTTGCTTCTTCTTTTGGTGGTGCTATTTCAGTTTTTAGGGTAGAAGGAGATTGGGCAGGGCCGCTTGAACCTTTTTTTACTTTACGGGCGATTTTATGGAAGGGTTTAAGTCTCTTTTTAAATCTAATAGCTAGAACCACAATCGCTGATACTGGAACTATAACGAGTAGCCATGGGAAAATTGCAATAGCTGCAAGACCCAAGGATTGGAAGAACTTTCCAAGTGCTTCCCAAGCAGCAGATAATGTGCCACTTGCTCTTTCCCCATAACCAGGAGGAGTAGTCGGTGCTGCTGTTCTATTGAGTCTAATAGTAACAGTGCTATATTCAATTAGGCTATCGTAGCTACTTAATTCTCCATTTAATCTTCTTATTTCTGTATTTATCTCCGTAAGGCGCGTAATAGCATAAGCAGCACTAATTGTTTCATCAGTAAGATATTGGTTTAAGAGGGTTTTTTCTTCATTTAAAGATAATATTTGGTCTTCTTTACTTTGATAAGCAAGGGAAATATCCGTGGCATACTTTTGCATACTCATTGCATCTGCTGAGATATCGGCTGTTATTTCATCTAAAAAGGCATCAAGATGATCTGTTTTAACGCGGGCAACAAAATATGCGTAAGTTGAAGAAACAGTTTCGCTATCAAACCACTCGTCCGCATTCATAGCAGCACGAATCTTAGCTATTTGCGCATCATACTCAACTACATTTAAAGAGACATCAGCTGAGTAAATAATTTTTCTATCTGGCGTTGTTTCTCCACCGCCACCACCACCATCTTCGGCGTTTTGAGGGGGAGCTCCTTGCTCTAAGTTGGCGGAATCGTTAATTAAATCTTGGTTTGCACTACATGCATACAAAGTACTAACCATTAGCACCAAAATAACAATGGAAATTATTTTAACAAACTTATGTTTCATTTGTTTCTCCTTAATAGCAGACCTTATTAGGTAATCTTATAAATAAAGTATAAGCAAGAATAGGTAATAATGCAAATATATGAGAAAACTCATAACTATAATAAAAAAGTAATAGCTAGAGTTAGTTTAGAGCTACATAGAGAAGGGCTGACAATAAAACTAATAATTATGAATGGTTAGACCTAATACAATCGGGGTTTTACCACTTATTATGGACTTTTTCTGCAAAACCTAGAGTGTCTTTGAGCTCTATTACAGTCCCATCATCTAGAATGGCTTTACCAGTGAATAACCCAAAAACTTGATGAGGAATCATCATCATAAACTTAAGATCAACTGGAGCGACCCTATCTATTACAGGAATAAAATCCATCTCCAATCTGCCATCAGACGAGGTGAAAGTCCATTTTGCCATGTAATCGTCATTTCCCTCGGAGTCTTTTGGAATATTAAAGAAGATATCATCTAATTTGTGGGATTGTCCCTTATAAAAAAGCATATTTTCTGAAGCATTTGAGGTGTCGCCAAATCCATATCCGATGTTGAAACCAAAAGTGGAGCCATCTGTAAGGCGCGTTTGTAAGCTTCCCCAATACCATGTGTTGTTATATGTCCATACTCCTCTACCCCAATCAAGAGTTGCTAAGTCATTTTCGAACTTATATGTTTTTTCGCCAACAGAAAAATTACCATTTGCTCTCATACAATTAATTTTCGCATTATAGTAAAAATACCCAGGCTTTTCAAAAGGGGTTGCAATAAACATACATTCGTTTGGAAAATCATCCAAGGAGACATCAAAAGATAAAGTCTCTTTATTACTACCAAAATTAGGATAGGAGCCGTATAATCTTCTTGTTTTGCCATCATTTTCAAACGTCATTTCAGCTTTTCCAATTGTAACTTTTACATTCCCTGAAACAGTAGATGGTGGCATTTTGTATTTACCCATAGGGAAAAGTGATACTGCCGTTTTAGTAATCTGAGAAGGAGCAGTAAAGTCGATTACTGTTGCAGAGAGTGCACCAATATATCCCATGTCGGAAATTGTTAAACAAAGGGCAAAATCATTGTTGCCAATATAATAATAGTCCCACTCCTTAATGCGCCATTTAGGGGCAATAATATCGCGCCTATCGTACTCGAGAACATATTTAGTGGCATAGCCTTTTTGAGCTAAATTGCCATCTTTTCCTATTAACTTCCCGGGTTTAATAATGTGATTTTGCATAAAAATTCTCCTTGTTGTGTATATATATCCTTGGTATTTTACTCGCTTCTAGTTAATGAAAATATATTAAAATCGGTTTACTGTTTGCTATCGTCTGTATTATTCGTTTCACCATAATTAGAAGAAAAAATATCAGAGGGGGTTATGTTTTTTTCACCTGAATATATATCATCTAGATATGGCGTATTAGCGTCAGATATAGTTACTTGTTTTTCGTATAAGGCTATTTTTTCTATCTGTAATTTATCCATTTTGCTCTTATTTAAAGGATACCAAAAGATTAATATTAACCCTGAGGCGATAAATAAAAGGGCAGGGATTAATGTGCCCCATAGATAAATTTGATTCTTCGTAGCATCTGTTTGAATTAAATTTAAGGCGTTATATCCAACCCATGCAATTACTTGAGTTGATAACACGCCTGCTAAGGTTTGGCCTAGTTTTCTAGTAAAGGAAAATATAGCATAGGTATTAGTTTCATCGCGCTTTTTTGTTTTAACCAACTGAAAATCGATAGAATCGGTGACAAAAGCCCAGACTTCTAAAATAAATAAACTAATTCCGGCACCTGCTAAAAATGCCATTGAAATAAAAACCCAAATATTTGTAGTTCTAATTATCATTAATATTAAGAAAATAACCCCGGCAAATAGCATTCCAAAGCCACATACTTCTTTTTTGCCGAATCTTCCGACGAGTTTGTTTGTTATAAACATTACAACAACCATGGGTATATATGTCGATAGTGTGTAAATAATATTCATTTCGGGCTTATTAAAATAATCATCCATGACGTATAACCCTAAAGTTTGCAAGAATAATTGGCCAGCTATTAAAAACATTGATGCAAAGCAAAGTGCCAAAAAGGGTCTACTCTTTATCAAGCTTTGAAGTGATTTTAC
>CAYMPR010000032.1:3497-8036 GCA_964392385.1 uncultured Christensenellaceae bacterium
AGTGAGCCATAAGGGATGTTAATAGTTGTATAAATCATGCCAAAAAGGATGTAAGTTACATAAGCATAAGCAAGATTTCCGCCCGCTGACATGCCGGGAAATTTCATGAACATTAGTATTGTAGAAATAGCCATAGGAATAGCCATTCTTAGCATCCAAGGCTTGTATTTACCTGCTTTTGTGGGTTTAGTGATATCAACAACCTTCCCCCACATTGGGTCGTTTATAGCGTCCCAAACACGTGCAAGTAAAAATAGTATTGTAATTTGTGTTGCATCAATATATAAAATGTCAGTATAGAACTTTTGTAGGAGGGACCCAACAAGACCAAATACTAGTAAGCACCCCATGTCTCCTAAAGCATACCCTAATTTATCGGTAATTTTTATTCCGCTAGTCTTTAAAGTAATAGGCGTGTCTTTAGCAAGTTCGCTCATTTTTCCTCCAAAAGATATTTTATAATGCATACATTATTTGGTTAGTTATTATTGCTTTTAGTAATGAATATAATATGCGTACGATTAATAAGGATGCTCATTAAATGGAAGCTACACTTCTTTGCTTATATCTATTTCTGGTTGAGAAGAAGTGGTTGGTGCAGAGAAACCATCGGTTAGATCGGGCTTAATGAGCCCAAATAAATAGAATTTAAGGGCGACATTTCCACTAGCTAGAAACTTAATTTTGTTAGAATGTTCTGGTCGTATAATAGGCTTAGTGCAACCAGTACTTCTAAGTGTTGAGGTAAAGTAGTCAAATAAAACTTGATTAGAAAACAAGCCTCCGGAGACAACAATATTTTGTGGGTCAATGATAAAAGTGGTATTGTAGACTGTCTCTGAAAGTTGCTTTATGCACTCAGATAAAATCGCTTTTGCATTATCGCAAGATGTAAATTTATCATATATTTCATTAATTTGAAGGTCAAGGCCAGTTCTCTCTAAATATAATTGTCGTATCCTTTTCTCTGATATATAGTCACCTAAAGTAATGTTTTCTTTTATATTTCTAACCTTGGTTCTTCCGATTTCACCTGCATCATTATTGCTTCCTCTAACAATTCTCCCCCCAGCTACAAAAGCTCCTCCAAGACCTGGTCCATGCTTAACGAAGAAGAAATCGTTAAGAGTTGATGATATGATTGAATATGCTTGAGCCCTTACATTATTAGTAATAACCATGGGGTAAGGATATTGTAAAGAAAGGATTCTTCTTAAAGGATAATTGGGGGGAAATAGACCACGACTATCAACTAAAGTTCCGCTCTCAGTATCTACTTTTCCTATAACCCCAATTCCCATGCACCTTATTTTATATTTCTCGTTAAAGTGAGCACTAAGTAAATCGTCATCGGCTAAGTCCAATGGATTAAAGGATTCGATAATTGAGGAGTCAAAGGTTTTCTCCATCAAGGTTTCATATCTTGTGCAAATTGAAAAATATATTTTATCACTTTCTATAGTTACATTAGCTACTCTTAATTCATCATAATTGATTTCAAGAATAACTTCTTTTCGTCCCGACTTATTTCGTTGAACAGACCCTGTTTCTATAATTAGACCATCTTCTAAAAGTGCCTTTGCAAGTACGCTAATTGCGGCACTAGTAAGTCCTGTATATTTTGCTAATTCAAGCCTTGACATTCCTCCGCCCTCGTAGAGAAGACGAAGAATTGCTGATTTATTGCTTTGTTTTAAATTCTTTAGACAGTTCACTTCGTTCATTTGATTGTAATCCTTTATATAGCTAATATTTTTAAAAATAACAATGGGCTACTACTTCAAACAAGAATAGTTATCGGTATAAGCCGCCGTATTTAGGGGTATTTCAAGTCCCTAAGGAATTAAATAGAGCTTCCATTTGTTCAATAGAAGGTTGTACAGGGTTTAGACGCATTAACTTATGCTCAATACATTGTGTTGCAAGGATTCTAGTATCTGTAATGCCTGCATCTTTTAGGGTGATTTTTAAGCCAGCGAGTCGCTGGAAATACACGATTTTATTAGCCATTTCATCCATCGAGGAAAAACCAGTCTCTATAGCTAGAGATTCAAGCCTTAAGTCGCGATTAAGTTTGATAAATCCTGCTAATGTAAATGCGCATGCTTCACCGTGAGGAAGATGATAATAGGTGGAAAGAGGATAACTTGAGGCGTGGCATCCTGCAGTTCTAGTTTGTGAAAAAGCAAGACCTGCAAGCAGTGCAGCATAGCTCATATTCTCTCTTGCAACTAGATTAGAACCATTTAAATAAGCCTCTTCAAGATTATCAAAAATAAGCCTTATTGCTTCTTTTGCGTACATATCGGTAATTGGCTGATGATTAATATTCCAAAAACTTTCAAGTGCGTGAGAAAGTGCATCTAGTCCAGTTACCATTGTTACTTTTTTGGGTACGGTTAGGGTTAGCTCGGGGTCGACGACACAGATATCTGGTAAAAAAGCAGGGGAGCTAAAAGTGTTTTTGATTTCTCCATTACTAATAACTGCAACGGAAGTAACTTCGGCGCCTGTTCCAGCAGTAGTAGGGACAGCAATTACATTTATTGAAGAAGAAGTACGAAATGGAATTTGTAAATTATAATATTCTAGTATTATGGGTAGGCTTGAAATGTTTTCACAATATACCGCCTTTGAAAATTTTGCTGTGTCCATTACACTTCCGCCACCAATAGCAACAATGGTATCTGCTTTGTGCTTTTCAAGCATTAAAAGCAGATTATAAACGCCGATCACTTGAGGATTAGGCTCTATATCACTAAAAACATCTCTAATTACGCTTGATGCATTTTTAATCTTTTCAGAAAGGCTAAAAAGAAAAGGATCGCATGCAATTATTGCACCCTTAGAACTTAGAGAAGAAAGCAGCTCATCAATTTTTATAATTTCTCCAGCTCCAAAGTGAATATTGGTATGTTGTTTGAATAAGAAGTTGTAGCTCATCTTTTCTCCTAATAGACTTATTTTTAATTAAGGCTATTTTATGATATAAATTAATAGATATTCGATTAAATTCAAGTGCTAAAAAGCAAGCTTAGGGTGTTATGCATAAAATAGATAAATTATGCAAAATATTTAATTGGTAATTTACTTTAATAACTTGATTTAAAGTATCTATTAGTATAAGTTAATAAGGTAATCATTTGTACTCTAATATTAATTAGGATTATTAATTAATTAAATATTAACACAGGGTAGTTGCTTTGTAAATAATGTTCATGGCTTGTCTCGATAGCATTAAATAATTCATTTATGCATTAAAATAGAATAAAATATATAAAATATGCAATAATATAGTATAAAATGGGTTGTTTTATGCAAACAATCTATGTATAATAAAACAATAACTTTTAATCGGAGGTAATAAATGGATAAGAAGAATATTAAAAAAGTGGTTTTAGCATATTCTGGAGGGCTTGATACATCAATAATCATACCGTGGCTCAAAGAAAACTATAATAACTGCGAAGTAATAGCAGTTTCTGGGAATGTTGGACAAGCAGATGAGCTAGAGGGCTTAGAAGAAAAAGCCATTAAAACTGGTGCATCTAAAATATATATCGAAGATTTAACGGATGAGTTTGTAAATGACTTCATTATACCTACCGTTAAAGCTGGTGCTAAATACGAAGGTTATCTTCTTGGAACATCTTTTGCAAGACCAGTTATTGCCAAAAGACTAGTTGAAATTGCACTTAAAGAAAAGGCTGACGCTATATGTCATGGTTGCACGGGTAAAGGTAATGACCAGGTTAGATTTGAGCTTACAATTAAAGCTTTTGCGCCCGATATGCATGTAATTGCACCTTGGAGAGAGTGGTCAATTAAATCAAGAGAAGAGGAAATAGATTATGCTGAAGCTCATAATATTCCCCTAAAGATTAATCGCCAAACCAATTACTCTAAAGACAAAAACCTTTGGCATCTTTCTCACGAAGGACTTGATTTAGAGGATGCTGGGAACGAGCCTAAGTACTCTAAAAAGGGATTTTTGGAGATGTGTATTCCACCAGAACAAGCAAAAGATGAGCCAACATATGTTGAATTAGAGTTTGAAAAAGGAATACCTACTGCAATAGATGGCAAAAAAATGAGCGCAAAGGACATAATATATAAACTAAATAAGATAGGAGGCGAAAATGGTATAGGGCTACTTGATATCGTGGAAAATAGACTCGTTGGAATGAAGTGTAGAGGAGTATACGAAACGCCAGGTGGAGAGATCCTATTTTTTGCCCATCAATATCTTGAAACTGTGTGCTTAGACAAAATGACCTCGCATAAAAAACAAGAGCTTGCAATTACTTATGGAGAACTAGTATATAATGGCCAATGGTACACTCCACTTAAGGAAGCTTTGGATGCTTTTGTCAATAAAACGCAAGAAAACGTGACAGGAAAGGTAAAACTAAGACTATACAAAGGAAATATAATTAAAGCAGGTGTTTGGAGTGATTACTCTTTATACTCTGAAGCTATCGCAACCTTTGGAAAAGACAATAAATATAACCAAGCAGATGCGGCAGGTTTTATCAATCT
>CAYMPR010000032.1:8136-9696 GCA_964392385.1 uncultured Christensenellaceae bacterium
CAAGTAATGTATAAAGAAGACATACTAGGCTCTATTGCGCATGCTTTAATGCTTAAAAAAACTGGGATTATAGGTAGTGATGATGCAGATAAGATAGTTATTGCATTACAAGACATACTTGATTCTATTGAAAGTGGGAAAATTTCGATTAATCTTGCAGATGAGGATATACACTCTTATGTAGAAAACGAACTAGTAAAAAAGATAGGAAGTGTAGGGAAAATGCTACATACTGCAAGATCTAGAAACGACCAAGTTGCTTTGGATATAAGACTATATTTAAATGGCAAGGTTAAAGAAATAATAAAATTGATAAAAGATTTAGTAGTAGAGCTAAACACTAAGGCAGAAGAAAATCTAAATACAGTAATGCCCGGGTATACGCACCTTCAAAAAGCTCAGCCAATCACATTTGCAGAACATCTTTTAGCTTATGAAATGATGCTTTTAAGAGATATTGACAGGCTAAAAGATATGCTAAAGAGAAGCTCAATTTCTCCTATAGGAGCTTGTGCTCTTGCGGGAACAACATACCCTATTGATAGAGAGTTTGAAGCACATGAGCTAGGATTAGAGAAGATTACTCAAAATAGTATGGATTCTGTATCCGATAGAGATTTTTTGTTGGAATTTCTAAGCGCAGCATCTATTTGTATGATGCATCTATCAAGACTATCAGAAGAAATAATTTTATGGACAAGTAGTGAGTTTAACTTTATTGAATTATCAGAAGCGTTTTCCACTGGTTCAAGTATAATGCCTCAAAAAAAGAATGCTGACATTGCAGAACTCGTTAGAGGAAAAACAGGGAGAGTATATGGTAATTTATTTGCCTTATTGACCGTTATGAAGGGGCTTCCACTTGCCTATAACAAGGATATGCAAGAAGATAAGGAATCGGTTTTTGATACAATTGAAACGCTATTTGCATGTTTATCAGTTTATGCTCCAATGATAAAAAGCATGACAGTAAAAGTAGAGTCAATGAAAAAAGCATCGCTTTTAGGCTATATGAATGCAACCGATTTAGCGGACTACTTAACAAAAAAGGGTATGCCATTTAGAGATGCATATAAGCTAACTGGAGAAATAGTAGCTGATGCAATAGATAAAAATGTTGGACTCCACGAAATTCCCTTAGCTCAGTACAAGAAGTACTCTAATTTGTTTGAAGAAGATGTATATAAAGAAATTGATATACTAAATTGCGTTATGAAGCGGAGTTCTGTTGGGGGGCCAGCACCAGCAAGCGTTATGAAACAAATTAAATATGTAAAGGAACAAATTAAATAGGGATAATCGAAATATGAGCGGTTATTAGTGACCAAAGTTATTGAAAGAAAAAGAAGCTTAAAGTAATAACAACAAAAATAAACCTAATATTTTCTAATCCCAAAAGGTCAAAAGAATAACAAAACTAATAACATAAGCTACATTTAGGACAAGGAGTAAAATGAAAAAGATTTTCATAGATGGACAATATGGAACCACCGGTCTAAGTATATATGACAGGATTAAATCTATGGATCATATAGAATTTCTATCTGTTCCTGAAAAAAA
>CAYMPR010000032.1:9796-11711 GCA_964392385.1 uncultured Christensenellaceae bacterium
CTTAGCCAAAATCACAAGCATTTAAAAGAAATGAAGGCGATTACAAATATGAGCTATGAGCCTGCCTTTATACCAGTTGTTTCTAATTTTTATAGCGGTATGTTAGTTAGTGTCCCAATATTTAAAGATTCCCTTACAAAAAATAATGGCATTAACGAAATAAAGAAAGTAATGTCTGATAAATATAAAGGACCAGTAGTTAAATACATTGAGAACATGTCAGAAGATGGATTTTTATCAGCATCTATGATGTCAGGCAAAGACTCCATGCAAATATCGGTTCTTGGAAATGAGGATAGAATACTTCTTGTCTCGAGATTTGATAATCTTGGCAAAGGCGCCTCAGGAGCAGCTGTGCAATGTATGAACCTTGTGCTTGGGGAAAGTGAAGTTTATGGCTTAAATCTGTAGATGAAAAC
The DNA here is from genome assembly GCA_964392385.1 of uncultured Christensenellaceae bacterium. Classification (GTDB taxonomy): domain Bacteria; phylum Bacillota; class Clostridia; order Christensenellales; family DTU072; genus MWEH01. The sequence continues at coordinate 10,216 of CAYMPR010000032.1, forward strand.
CATATAATATAAAAAACTAGAATAATCAAAAAATAAAGGCAAAAAGAATTAATTAAAGACAAATAGATCATTAACAAAAGAGGAAAAAAGATATGGCTACAAAATTACATAAGATAAATGGCGGAGTGTGTGCGGCAAAGGGATTTAGTGCGAATGGAATTCATGCAGGAATTCGTAAAAACAAACTTAAAAGAGATTTGGCATTAATTTTTAGCGAAGTTAGGGCATCTGCTGCTTGCGTATATACTACAAACCTTGTAAAAGGTGCTCCACTTGTTGTTACTGAAAGTAATATAGCAGATGGTTATGCTCAAGCAATTATTTGTAATAGTGGGAATGCAAACACTTGTAACGCAAATGGAATTGAAATAGCTACTTTAACTTGCTCTCTTCTAGGAAAAGAACTTCAAATTTCGAGTAAAGATGTTATTGTTGCCTCCACTGGCGTAATTGGGCAAGCAATGGATATAACACCAATAAAAAATGGGATAAGTGAACTAGTTTTAGGGCTTGGCAAGGAAAAGAGCCAAATAGCTGCGGAAGGAATAATGACAACTGACACAAAGCTTAAAGAAATAGCGGTCTCATTTAATATAGGCGGTAAAGAGTGCCATATGGGTGGAATTGCAAAAGGTTCAGGCATGATTAATCCCAATATGGCGACAATGCTTGTCTTTATAACAACAGACGTAGCAATTAATCCAAGTATGCTAAGTCTTGCGCTCAAAAACGACATTAAAAACACATTCAATATGGTTAGTGTAGATGGCGACACATCAACTAATGATATGGTAGCGGTAATGGCAAACGGACTTGCAAAAAATACAATAATTGAAAAAACCGGGGACGACTTTAATTCTTTCAAAAAAGCACTTAATTTTGTTAATAGCGCCCTATGCAAAATGATAGCAAAAGATGGAGAGGGTGCCACAAAACTATTAGTTGCAAAAGTGTACAAAGCAAAGAGCAAAAAAGATGCAAAAATCATAGCAAAATCAGTAATAAGCTCCTCTTTAGTTAAAGCTGCTATGTTTGGAGCGGATGCAAATTGGGGTAGAGTGCTTTGTGCAATTGGATATAGTGGTGCAAAATGTGATGTAAATAAAGTAGATGTGTCTTTCATTTCTAAAAAAGGCAGAATCGATGTCTGTAAAGATGGACATGGGATAGCCTTTCAAGAGGATAAGGCAAAAATAGTACTATCTGCAGATGAAATTACAATAGAGATATACTTAAATGATAAAACCGGCAAAGCAACTGCTTGGGGATGCGATTTGACATATGACTATGTAAAAATCAACGGAGACTATCGTACATAAAAACAAAAAAGTATAAAAATACTTTTTAGCGGAGGGAAAAATGGTTAATGAAGATAATAAAGTAAGTAATGCTGTTAGAGCAGAGGTATTAGTCCATGCTTTGCCATATATTCAAAAGTACAAAGACAAAATTGTTGTAATTAAATATGGTGGTAGCGCCATGGTAAATGCTCAGTT
>CAYMPR010000033.1:0-11031 GCA_964392385.1 uncultured Christensenellaceae bacterium
GTTGCAAAAGGTCCTTTATAACTTTATAATGTAAACATGTATACTTTGAGGAGAAGGTTATGGAAGGATTGAGAAATGCAATAGATGGATTACGCTCAACTTTGAACGGATTTGATCCATTTACTTTGGGGGAAGGCATGGCTCCCGCAATTTACATTATCCTCGGTTGCGTTGTACTGATACTATTAGGTTTTTTAATCGCAGTGATTATTGCTGGCGCAGCAAAGATGAGTAAGTTAAAACAAAATCTTGACGACACCACAGCATTCGTGAATGCTAATGGAATTGTAGACGAGAAAAATGTTGGCGGAGTTTACGATCGGATAAAGAATATGCCAAAAGCAATTGTTGATGGCTGGGGAAATTTCATGGAACAACAAACCGGAAAACCCTCAGATTTCATCTCCGAAAAAGAAGCCCTAGGAGTTAGAAAAGACAACCCAAACTATGCTCCTGGAAAGAAGTTTTTCAAAGTATTTAGCTCCTTGATTATTTTAGTTGGAATTGCGCTTGCCGGTATTAGCTGTGCTGATGCTCTATACAATTTACCTGCTGGAATGGAGGCAACTGTTGCTTTTGCTAAGTTTGCTCTTCCAGTATTTGGAACACTTGCTTTGCCTTGGATTTTTTATGTAATTTTCGCAGCAATTATATCAGGCGTTAATAAAGCTAAATTTAATAAATTGCGCGCAAGCTTTATAGGCTTTCAAGATGCACTGGATTCAAATGTAATTATCTTTAAAGAAGAGCAAGATGACTTCATAACTGAAAATATTGAAGAAATCAACGCAGCTATTGAAGATATTTTAGCTAACAAGCTTACTGACAGTGAGATTTTGGAAATAGTAACTACTCCTAAAATCGATGAAAAATACGCAGTAGAAGAAGTAGCACTTCCACAAGCAACACAAAGTGAAGAAGTAAAAGAAGAGCCAGTTTCTAGAGCTTTAACCCCCGAAAAGGCTGCGGTCGCTGAGGAAATAGACAAGGGACAAAGATTAGTTCAACTCGTGTTTGTTGCCGATAAAGCTTCAAGAGATCCCAATATCACTTCAGAGCAATTAGAGGAATTAATTGTTTATCTTGAAACGACAAAGAATAATGGCGAATTTAACGATCCAGATGAGCAGTCAATATTTGAAGATTGTTTAACAATGTTGTCTGGAGCATACTTCCTTAGGTTTGGCGAACAATAATTATAGTGGATTATCCACAAGGATAACGGAAAATAAAATGGAAGACCCTCTTAGTAGGACGGAAAAATTAATTGAATAGAAAAGCGCACCATGAAGGTGGTGCTTAATGTTTCAAGTAACTCTTTAAAGGGATATGCTGAAACATATCCCTTTTTGTTGGAACAAGCTCTTAAGGTAAAGAGGTGAAAGATGATACAAGTATTTGAAAATAGTGGGAAAAATCTTGTTGAATTAGATAATGATTTTACTGGTGGAATCAACCTAAAAAATAAATGGATCCATTTAGAAAATCCCACAGACCTTGAGATTGAATTAATTGCAAGAGTTACGGGCGTTGATGAAGACAAAATTAAGGCAGCCCTTGATGAAGAGGAAAGGTCACGTATCGAAGTCGATGAGAGAGAAACCTTAGTAATTTTTGACGTACCAATCATTGAAGAAGAGCCTAGCTATTATAGCTACACAACGGTTCCTCTCGGCACAATAATAACAGATAAAACCATTATAACCGTTTGTTTAAAACCTAACTCAGTAATTCGCAATATGATTAACCAGAGGGTAAAAAACCTTGATACTTCTGAGCGCAATAGAGTATTGTATCAGATGCTATATCTTACACATATTAAGTTTTTGCAGTATTTAAGGCAGATAGATAGATCATACCAAAGAATTCAAGGAGAACTCCAACGTTCTACAAAAAACAAAGAACTTATACAAATGTTGGATTTACAAAATTCACTAGTATATTTTTCAACATCCCTTCGTGGCAATAACCTTATCGTTGAAAGACTCTCAAGGCAGGGGCTAAAAGTTGAAACAGAATATAATTTGGATTTATTAGAGGATGTGCAAATAGAAAGTAGACAGGCGCTTGATACTTGTAATCTTTATAGGGATGTTTTATCGGCGACAATGGATGCATATGCTTCAGTTATTTCTAATAATCTAAACATTACAATGAAACTACTAACAGTTATTTCCTTAATCTTTTCAATACCTACAATTTTTGCTTCTCTCTGGGGTATGAATACAGGAGTTCCTTTCCAAGGACAGCTATATGGTTTCTTCGTTGTGGTTGCAATTAGCCTAGTCGCTTGCGTAGTGGCATACTTACTCTTAAGGAAGAACGAAAGGACACGTCTTGGAGAAAAGAAAATAAAAAGAAGTAAGATTGTAAGAGAGCGAAGAGAAAATAAAGAAGAAGAGTAAAAAGATAATACGGTGCAAGCGCACTGTATTTTTTTGAAGATATCTTTTAATAGCTATAAAAAAGTGTAGAGAATAGTCCCAAACTCCATGTAAATGTGTACGGCGAAGTCAAAAATACCATATAAATGTGTATGGAAAGGTCATAAAACACCATATAAATGTGTACGATATAAGCCAAAAAGTCATATAAATGTGTAAGAAATAGCCGTAAAATACCATATAAATGTGTATAAGGCTTGATAGTGGGCTTAATTTGGTGTATAATCCAATTAAGGTGAAAAATGAAAAGAAATATTTTAGAACAATTAATTAAATGGAAATTAGATCCAGAAAGAAAACCTTTAATTATTAGAGGTGCAAGGCAAGTTGGAAAGACTTGGTTAATGCTTGAGTTTGGAAGTAAATACTATGACCAATATGTATATTTAAATTTCGAAAAACAACCAGATATTAAGTCTATTTTTGAATTAAACAAAGACCCTCACAGAATCATAGAGCTTATTGGTTTAATCTCTGGAAAAAAGATTATACCTCAATCCACACTGTTAATATTAGATGAGATTCAAGAATGTCCCAATGCGCTAAATGCACTTAAATATTTCAATGAAGAAGCAAATGAATATCATTTGATTGTTGCGGGAAGCTTGCTTGGTACCTTTTTAGCGCAACAATATTCATACCCTGTTGGAAAAGTTAATATAATAAATATCTATCCCTTGACATTCGATGAATGGCTTGAAGAAACGGATTCAAATTTATTTTCGTACTATAAATCCATAAACAAGAGGGAATCTATACCTCTTATATTTCATAATAAGTTACTCGAGTCATATAAACAGTACCTTGTAGTTGGAGGAATGCCTGAGTGCGTTCTATCTTGGGTTACTAATAAGGATCCCGATAAAATAGTGAAAATTCAAAGAGAGTTGATAATAATATATGAAAATGATTTTTCTAAATACAATAATCAAATTGATGCCGCAAGGCTGTTAATGCTGTTTCGCTCTATTGTTCCGCAACTAGCTAAAAATAATCCAAAGTTTATTTATGGTGTCTTAAAATCTGGCGCTAGGGCAAGAGAATATGAAGCAGTGATTGAGTGGCTTGTTTCAGCTGGACTAGTAAATAGAGTAAATAATGTTTCAAATCCAATATATCCACTTTATGCATACAAGATTGCCAACTATTTTAAATTATATTTTTTTGATACGGGTCTTTTAAACTTCATGGCTGGAATCACCGCTGAATCAATCATATTAGACCGGGAATTTGCCTTTAAAGGCGTAATTGTTGAAAACTATGTGTTGCAACAAATTAAGGCAAAATCGGATTCCGAGCCATATTTTTATGCGGTTCCACAATCTCTCGAGATTGACTATATAATACAACACAAAGGAGAAATTCTTCCAATAGAAGTCAAGGCTGGAGCAGACAAAAAGGCAACAAGCATAAAAACATTTTTGCAAAAAAATTCTTCTATTAGAGCTATCCGTTTTTCTCAAATGAATTACCAGATTGAAGATAAATTAACAAATATTCCTTTGTACCTATGTCCCAAAATTTATGAACTAATTTAAATAATGGCGATTAATAAAAAACCCTCAAGAAAACTGAGGGTTTCAAAGCAGTTTAATATGAACTAATTAAAAATAATTATTTTTTGTCTTTATCGCGTAATACTACACGGCGTATTTTACCGTTTGTAGTTCTTGGTAGTTCTTTAATAAACTCCACTATTCTTGGATATTTATATGGTGCTGTGCTATTTTTTACAAACTCTTGGATTTCTTTTACGAGCTCTTCTGATCCTTCATATCCCTTTTTAAGAACAATAGAAGCCTTAACGATTTGTCCTCTTGTAGGGTCAGGAACGCCAGTTACAGCACATTCTAATACATACGGAAGACGCATTATTACTGATTCTATCTCAAAAGGACCTATGCGATATCCACTTGACTTAATTACATCATCTACTCTTCCGACAAAGAAGAAATACCCTTCCTCATCTCTCCAAGCTTCATCACCTGTATGATATAGGCCATCATGCATTGCATGTTTAGTTGCTTCGGCATCGTTATAGTACTCTGTTAATAAGCCATAAGGGAGCCCATTTTTAATGTTAATTACAATTTCTCCAACCTCCCCAGGCTTTGTAGAAACACCATCAAAATCCACTAGGTCAATATCATATTGAGGTGTAGGTTTACCCATTGAACCAGGTTTTACGTCGTAACCAGCAAGATTTGCTATCATTGCCGTAGTTTCAGTTTGACCAAATCCTTCTCGAATTACTATACCCGTAGCTCTTCTAAATCTTTCGGCAATATCTGCATTCATTGCCTCTCCAGCAGTGGTTGCATTTTTTAGGCTTGATAAATTGTAATTTTCAAATCCCGCAAGATCAAAAAATCTTAGCATAGTAGGAGGTGCACAAAGAGAGGAAATGCCATATTTAGGTATTAGCTCTAATATATCGCTTGCTTCAAATCTATCAAAATCATACACAAAGACCGCCGCTTCAGCTAGCCACTGTCCGTATATCTTCCCCCAAACAGCTTTACCCCAGCCAGTATCAGCGATTGTAAAATGTAAATCCGTTTTAGATAGATTATGCCAATATTTAGCTGTTACAAAGTGGCCTAGAGTATATTTTTGAGTATGAGATACTATTTTAGGATACCCCGTTGTTCCTGAAGAAAAATACATAAGAGATACATCATCAATGTGAGTGGGAATTCTTTCTAAATATGGTGAAGAGATAAGTAGTTCTTTATCAAAGTCAAACCATCCATTTACAGGTATGCCCACTGAGATTTTATGTTTAACTTCTGGACACCTCTTACAAGCATTATCGCATTTTTCAATGATGTCATGCTCATTTATTACAATACACCCATTTGCATGGGCTGAATTAAACCTGTATACATAATCTTCTGTTTGAAGCATAAACGTTGCAGGAATACCAATAGCGCCTATTTTATGAAGGCCTAGTAGGGCTGCCCAAAATTGGTGACGACGTTTAAGTACTAGTAAAATCTTGTCACCTCTTTTTATCCCAGCGCGTAAAAAGAAATTAGCTGCTCTATTACTATATTCGGACATCTCTTTAAAAGTGAAAAATCTCTCTTCTTTTTGTTCAGAAAGCCAAACCATAGCAAGCTTATCAGGAGATTTTTTGGCAATTGCGTCTACTACATCATATGCAAAGTTATAATTATCGGCAGGGTGAAAATCTAACTTAAGTAGTCTTCCTTTATCATCTAAAGTCGGAGTGATAAAATTATGATAAATATCCTGAGTCTCTAACGATTTACTAACTGAGTCAATTGTTTCGATGTCGTGAATTTCCGACATAGAGCCAAAGGTTTTAATTACTATTGCTGCAAATGTGGCATCGGCTCCTTCCGCTACCATTCCATGAGGCAAATTTGCGTTATAGTAAACGCTGTCGCCTTCACTTAATACGGTTTCATAATCACCAATTTTTATTTTTAGTTTACCGTTTAGTACAATGTCTATTTCTTGGTCATTATGAACAGATACTGGAATAGGAGAACCCATATCATCTGGATTATAGTAAGCAGTAACAATAAATGGTTCAGCAAACTTGTCCTTAAATTCAGAAGCTAAGTGCAAATACTTAAACCCTTTTCGTCTATCAAGCTCCATGCCATCGCCTTTTCTAGTAACTTGAAAGCCGGTTAGTTTAGGGGTTTCGCCTGAAATCAGTTGTACGATATCTACAGCAAAATATTTTGCTAGTCGTTGAAGGAAGTTGAAAGAAAAATCCATCTTCCCGTTTTCTGCTTCAAGGTATTCCTCAACGCTTACTTTTGTAGCTAAGGCAACCTCTTCTACGCTCATTTTAAGAACTTCTCGAAGATATTTTATGCGTTCAGCTATTTTTTTAATATCTGTCATTAGTAATAATATCCCACTTAGCATAAGCTAAGCAAAATTTCTCCTTATATTAAATTAGAGTTTATTTTCCTCTGTATCTTTGCTGTCTTCTAAAGTAGATTCGGCTTTATCTGCTTCTTCATCTTTAATTTCTGGAGTTGTTTCTTCTTCAGGTGCAATAGCATTTACTTCAATTTCGCTAGTTTCTAAAGAGGTATTTTCCTCTGTATCTTTGCTGTCTTCTAAAGTAGATTCGGCTTTATCTGCTTCTTCATCTTTAATTTCTGGAGTTGTTTCTTCTTCAGGTGCAATAGCATTTACTTCAATTTCGCTAGTTTCTAAAGAGGTATTTTCCTCTACTGCTTCAACTACTTCATTTAAATTTTCTTCAAGCGTTTCTGCCTTTTCTTCAATTACTGCATCTTCCTCAGCGTTTTCTTCTTGTTGAATTTCCTCTAAGGCTTCTAAGGATGGATTAGCGCTATTTTCTTCATTAACGCTTTCTTCTGGAGTAGTGGTGGTTTGGGTTGTATCAGCAACTACAAGGGCTGCATCTTCGATGTGACCAGTTATTTTAGAAACTTGGACTTTTCCAGGAGCTGGTTTATTTGAAACCAAAGTTGCTTTTAATTCATCTACTTTAGCTTGTACATCTTCATCTTTTGGTACGAACTTGTTCTTTGAAGTTGTTACCCTGAAATTAATTGCGGAAAATTCGATTCCGAAAATCTCATCAAAAGTTTTTATGAGTAGTGCTCTAACTTTAGTAACTACATTCATCGTTTCATCGCTCTTAACTTTTATTTCCACGTTCATGCTGATATTGCCACTAACATCGGAATATAAAGTAACCTTCTTAATTTTGGCTTCTTCCATATTCTTGGTTATGCGTTTTGCCGTTTTCTTTACAACACCAACAGTTGCTTTTGTTGCACTTTCTCTATCTTTAAAGAGTAAAACATCGGATAATCTTTCATTGTCTACAAAAGCTGAATAAATATTTAAAGTTGTGAGAATTACAAATGTAGAAGAGAGAAGTATGACGAATGCATAGACTAAATCGTTTTTTAGATCCACTGCTATTTCAGGCTTAAACATTATTACCCAAATCAAGGCAATAAATAGTATGCTGATTACCGCAAGAGCTATAGTAGTGATTTTTTCAAGTATTTTTTTCATATTTTCCTCCATTTAGGAATTTTCATTATTTACACAAATATATATTGTAGTTTTGTTTTTTATGGGCAGGGTTTATTTTACTAGTATATCTAGTTATTTTACTTTATTGACATTAATTATATGACGAGGTCTTGTATATTCCTCAAGAGATGAATTTGAATATCCAATACCTAGAGCAGAAATAGGGGTAAATCCTTCAGGAAGATTAAGCTTAGCTACAATTTCAGGATGCTTTTTGAGATTTGCAATGCAAGTCCAAAGATAAACGCTTCCAAGGCCTAGATCTCTTGATGCAAGTGCCATAGTTTGTATTATACATCCAACATTTGAATATTCAATGTCGGGCTTCTCTGACAATTTTGTGGAAACAATTATAAGCGTTTTGCAGCCATATAAAGGAGCTCTGGGTCTAGTTCCCGAGTAGTCTTCTGCGGTTGCAATGTCATTTAAAACCTCTAAAGAAGTTACTACTGTAAGGTTAATGGTGTCATATCTACCTCTACCAACAGGGGCAGCCATTCCAGATAGAAGTACTTGATTAAGTTCTTCAGGTGAAACGAGTTCAGAAGAAAAATCTCTTGTTGAGACCCTAGAAAAAATGGTTTGAAGAGTATTCATAATTTCCTCTCTTATATATTGTTATTTATGTAAAGTTTTGAGAAGTTTTTCTATAATTGTATTTGGGAAGCAAAGGGCATTCTACTATTATCCCACTCAACAAGTTAATAATTCATGAACTTAAGTTTTTTGGATAGTTCCGCCATTTCTTTTTCCATGTTTTCTTTATAGTCGGATTTATTGTTTTCAAAAAGGTTGTTGCCAAGAGTATCAATAGATATAATAAGTGGCCCAAACTCTTTAACCCTCATTACCCAAAAAGCCTCAGGCATACCAAGATCTAACCATTCAGCATCGGTAATTTCCTCGACTTCAGCAGCAGCTACAACAGCGCATCCACCTGGGAAAACTGCGTGAACTGCTTTGTTTTCTACGCAACCTCTAACAGTTTTTTCTCCCATTCCGCCTTTACCAATAATTAACTTTGCTCCAGTGATTTCCATAAACTCTTTTTCGAATTTTTCCATTCTCATACTAGTTGTTGGTCCGATGGAAACCATTTGCCATTTATCGTTTACTTTTTTTACAATAGGCCCAGCGTGAAAAACAGCTCCACCTTTAAGGTCTGTTCTTGGAACAATTCCAGATAAAACTCTTCTTTTGTGGCCGGTATCTCTACAAGTAACTAGAGTGCCGTTTAAATATACTATATCTCCAATTCTTAAAGACTTCACGTCTTCATCTGAGATAGGAGTAGTTAAAATCTTTTTGCTCATAATATAACCCCCTCATGATCAAGTAGAGTATAGTTCAAGTCGCTATCAAATAATATGGTGCCTCTTCTATGCGCCCAACAGCCAAAGCTAACAGCTGCTCCAAGTGAAGAGGGGTGCCGCGCCATATTTTCTACATTTACACATAGTACCCCTGATTTACCAGGAAGACCTTGTGCCCCAATTCCTATATTACTTAAAGACTTTTCAAGCTCTTCTTCCATCAAGCGTGCTTTGGGTTCAGGATTTCTTGAGCCCACTCTTCTTAAAGAGGCTTTTTTTGCGAGTTTTGCTGCGGATGCGACACAAGTGCCTATTCCAACTCCAATTACGAGAGGTGGACAAGCATTAATTCCCCAATTAACCATGGTGTCAGCAACAAAAGAAGCGATTCCTTCATATCCAGCAGATGGCATCATAACGGTAGATCTTCCAGGAAGAGAACATCCACCACCTGCCATATATACATCCATTTCAAGAGATGAACTATATGGAACAATTTCATAATCGACATAGGGGACTTTTTTGCCCGTATTAGTTCCAGTATTTTTTTCAACAAAAGTTTCAACGGCGTTGTGTCTTAAAGGGACAGTATCAGTAGCAATTAGTGTGGCTTTTTTTAACAACTCCTCAAGTTCATCAATAAGAGGAAACTTAGTGCCTACTCTTACATAGAACTGAATAACACCAGTATCTTGGCAAATTGGCCTATCTAAAGCTACTGCCTTATCTAAATTTTCAAACATACTGTCATAGATTGCTTTGGACATCTTTACCGTTTCTTTCTTTTGTAATTCCTTAAGTCTTGCAACTACATCATCTGGCAAAACCTTAGCAACTAGATTGATAAATTTTACGGTAGTAGATAAAAATTTTTCAGCTTTATCCATCTCGTCTCCTAAAAACTAATAATTATTCACTCTTCTACGCCTACGCGTGATTGAAAAATTATATCATGTAACGCGCACATATTACAAGAAATACAAGCTTGAGCTATAAATAAGAGGTAGACGATAATTCTAAGTGAATCTTTATAGTAACTCGATAATGCCAAGAAAAACGAGACAACTACAAGAATATAAAACAAACTTTGAATCTTAATTAAGAATAGAAAACTTCGAAAAACAAAGCCAAAATATACAACATTGTATTAGCAGACTGAAAATAATATAATTAATATATGGGAAAATCGCAATAATTTACTATAAGTAATGGTTCTTCAGGAAATTTATTTACTTTGGGGGTGCGTGATGAGATATATTTCGTATGTACTAACAGCACTTGGGGCGATGTTTTTACTTATGTTCCTAGTAGTTAGGGACAAAAAGAGTAGTGTTCAAGCAATTGTATTTAAGACATTTACTTCGCTTATATTTATTGGAGTTGCTTTTGCTGCAATAAACGAAAATCCTTGGAAAAATCTTGACCAAATAATCGTTCCAGCTTCTCTAATAATTGCCGGGCTAACCCTTGGGCTTGTTGGCGATATAGCCTTAGATTTTAAAGTATATTTGAAAGGAATTAGTGATAAATATCCAGAGGCAAAAAAGGGTAGCGATGATATGACATACCTTGGAATGCTCTGCTTTGGCCTTGGCCATATTGCATACATTACAGCCGCCGCACTAAGGTTTCCCGGAAATGAAATTAATTTGCTTTGGGGTGCCCTTGCATCTATCGGCGCAACAGCAATAATCTTTGTTTTAAGCATATTTGTATTAAAAATGCAGTTTTCTAAGTTTTTGTTACCCGCTATTTCTTACTCAATTCTTCTTTGTTGGTTTACTGCAATTACTGCAGCAGGAATGGTTTCAAGAGTACAATTTAAGTCGACACTTGTCCTTCTTGTAGGAGCAATACTATTTTTGCTTTCCGATCTTGTTTTATCAATGACTTATTTTTCTAAACCAGAAGATTATCAAAGGGAAGGGCCATTAAATCCCGAGAGCAAGGTGTTTATTTCAATTAACCATGTTTTATATTATGCTGCTCAATTTTGTATAGCTTTGTCTCTAAAATTTCTATAACCCGAGTTTTTATAGCTAATATACATCCTAGTGTTCTGTAACCTTAGTTTATTTGTTATTTGCATCTAGCATTTTGTATAGGCTATTTTTTCAAATATTTATTATATATTTTTTATAGCTAACTTTTTCTGAGGTTACTAATACCTTTTTTTGTTTATGGCTATTTTTTGAGTTGATTGTTCACTAAAT
>CAYMPR010000034.1:0-10774 GCA_964392385.1 uncultured Christensenellaceae bacterium
CGCGTAAATGTATAATAATAAAAAAGATTTCGGAGAGAATTATGTATAAAATACTGGCAAAAAGAGAGCTTGCAAAGGACATTAACGAGTATGTTATAGATGCTCCGCTTGTAGCAAGAAACGCAAAACCTGGCCAATTTATTATTTTACGTGTTGATGCAGAGGGCGAAAGAGTACCATTCACTATTTGTGATATGAATAAAGTACTTGGAACCATAACTATTTTAGTACAAACAATTGGCGCATCAACTGCTAAGCTTGCTTTACTTGGAAAGGGCGATAGTATTGCTGATTTTGTAGGCCCACTTGGAAATGCCACCGATTTAACAAGTTTTGACAAAGTAATGCTTGTTGGCGGGGGAATTGGGGGAGCAGTAATTTATCCTCAAGCAAAATTACTCCATAAAATTGGTAAAGCACCAATTACTGTTATGGGAGCTAGAAATAGAAGTTTACTGTTATATGAAGATGAGATGAGAAATCATAGTGAAAGATTTTATCCTATGACTGATGATGGATCATACGGCGAAAAGGGCTTTGTGACAAATAAAGTTAAGGAATTACTTGATAACGAAAAATTCGATGTAATTTTAGCGGTTGGTCCACTTCCCATGATGGAAGCAGTTTGCAAGGTGTCTAAAGATTATGATGTTAAGACAATTATTTCCATGAATAGCATTATGGTTGATGGCACGGGCATGTGTGGATGTTGCAGGGTAAGCGTTGGCGGTAAGACGATGTATGCTTGCGTTGATGGGCCAGAATTTGATGGTAAGGAAGTTGACTTTGTAGAAGCAAAAGCTAGGTCAAAATTTTATAAAGAATTTGAACAAGAAGAGATGTGTAAAATCAGAGGACCTATAGTTAAGTAATGGTTTGATTTAAGGGACTAAAAGGTCCTGAGAGAGAAAAAGTAGAAAATAAATACAGGGAAATATTGGAGAAAAAATGGCGATACAAAAAAGGAACAAGCCCACCGAACAGCTGCCGGAAATTAGAGCTCATAACTTTAAAGAAGTAAATTTAGGCTTTACCGAGGAAGTGGCGGTTAATGAAGCTAAGAGATGTTTGCAGTGTAAAGCTGCTCCTTGTATAACTGGATGCCCAGTGGGAATTAATATTCCTGGGTTTATAAAGCACATGAAGGAAGCAGATTTTAAAGGTGCTACTGAGGTTATTTCCCAGTCAAATTTACTGCCTGCAATATGTGGTAGAGTATGCCCACAAGAGACACAGTGCGAGGAAAAATGCGTACTAAATAAAGTAGGAAATCCCGTAGCAATTGGTGCGCTTGAAAGATACTTAGGAGACTTTAAGATTGCAGCTAAAGAGGAAGTTAAAGCTATTACAAAGAATGGGAAAAAGGTAGCTATTATTGGAAGCGGACCTGCTGGACTTACGTGCGCAGCAGACTGTGCAAAGGCTGGTTTTGAGGTTACAATATTTGAAGCTTTTCATAAATCGGGCGGAGTGCTAACTTATGGAATACCAGAGTTTAGGTTACCAAAAAGTATTGTTCAGGCTGAAATACAAGGACTTATTGACATGGGTGTTGTTATTGAATATAACGTAGTAGTTGGTAAAACTATCCTTATGCAAGAGTTACTTGAAGAGTATGATGCTGTGTTTATTGGTACTGGCGCAGGCCTCCCATCGTTTCAGGGGATACCTGGTGAAAACCTTCCGGGCGTATATAGCGCTAATGAATTTCTTACTAGAGTTAACCTAATGGGAGCTAGATTTAGCGGTGCTGCAACCCCGATAAAAAGAGGCAAAAAAGTTGTTGTAGTGGGTGCTGGAAACGTTGCTATGGATAGTGCTAGAACAGCACTTAGAATGGGCGCTGAAAAGGTTATGATAGTATATAGAAGATCGAAGGCTGAAATGCCTGCAAGGCTGGAAGAAATACACCATGCAGAAGAAGAAGGCATTGAATTATTGCTCCTTACTAACCCCGTTGAAATCATTGGCGATATTGAGGTAAAGGGTGTTAAGTGTATTAGAATGGAGCTTGGAGAGCCCGATGCTAAAGGAAGACCTAGGCCAATACCTGTTAAGGATAGTGAGTTTTTAATTGAATGCGATCAAATAATTATGGCAATCGGCACAAGTCCAAATCCCTTGCTTCCTAAGTCTTATCCAGATCTTAATATCAACAGAGGTATTATCGTGACAGATGAAAATGGGCTTACATCTATTCCTAGGGTTTATGCAGGTGGAGACGCTGCAACTGGGGCAGCAACAGTGATTCTTGCAATGAGTGCTGGAAGAAAAGCAGCTAAAGCTATATGCGAATCACTTTTTTGCTCTAAAGAGTAATTTTTAGGTGGCTAGTTAGAATAGAGTAATAACCAAATCATTTATTTGAGAGTATTGATGGAGTGGGCATAAGAAAGAACAATTAGGTGATATTGTAGAATTAAACTGGTATGGCTGAGTGAAATATATAGGGTTATTCAAACTTTAAGAAGTAAAGGCATAATGAAAGAAACAAAAGATAAACTAGAAAGATGGTATCGGCTAGATAATTCTGCCGATATTTATCCTATGAGCCTATCAAGAACCGTACAGAGTAATTTTAGAGTTACTGTGACTTTACTTGAGGAAATAGATCCTATAGCGTTAAAAGATGCGCTTAAGAAGGCATTTAGCAGATATCCATCATTTAAGGTGCATCTAAGAAAAGGATATTTTAGGTACTATTTTGAAGAAAACGATTTAGAGCCCTTAATTTCGGAAGAAAGTGGTGTATTTTTTGACACAATTGATTTTAAAAAGAATAACCGGTATTTAATAAAAGTCTCTTACTTTAAGAATCGAATAACTCTTGACTATTTCCATGGCTTAACCGATGGAACTGGTGCCATTGAGTTTTTAAAGACACTAGTATATTTATATTTGGTCGAAAAAGGGATAGAGCTTATTAATCATAATGATATTAAGCTGCCGGGTGATGAGATTTTAGAGGGCGAAACCGAAGATTCAACCGCAAAGTATTATAGAGATTTTGCCCTAAATGACGATGCCGTTTCGAAAATGACAGGCAGAAATTCTATGTACATTAAAGAGAAGTTTTTTGCAAGACCAGGCTATGGGACCATAATTGGTAATATGTCAGCAAAAGGGCTAAAAGAAGTCGCGAGAAGGTACGATTGCACCATTACCGAGTATTTAGCAGCGCTTGCTTTACTCTGTATTAATGATAATTATGTAAAAAAGGGCGAAGAAAAGAATATGGCCGTTATGATACCGGTCAATCTTAGGAAAATTTTCCCTTCCGAAACCTTAAACAATTTTACGACAATGGTAAGATGTGAAATTAATCAAAAGGTAATTCCACCAGATATCTCGGCATATATTAGAGTTTTAAAGCAAGAGATAAGAGAAGGAGTTGGAAATAAGGAGTTATTACAAAAAAAATTATCTGTAGCAGCGCTAATGTCCGAGAAGATGTATTTAAGGCTTATGCCCTCAAGGCTTAAGACGCTGTTTATAAAAGTGCCTAAAACATTTCTAGTAAAACCAAGACAAACACTAATATTATCAAATATAGGGCAAGTAAAAATGCCAGAAGCAATAGTCGACGAAATTCAAAGGCTATCATTTCACGTGAATATTAGCAAAAAGACACCAGTTAATATTGGGGTTATTTCAAGTGGAGATGTGCTAAGTATCGCATTTACTAGAATGATTGTAAAAACAGAGCTTGAAAGAGAGTTTTTCTCTAGACTAGCCCACGAGGGTTTAGAAGTTTCAATAACATCAAACTTTAGAGAAGATTCGGACGCTCAAGAGAGAAATGGGAAAACACTTCGCAAATTAAGGCAAAGCTTTTTAAAGGCAAGAATGGCAAGATTAAAAAAGCATAAATAGTATTGGGTATAAACAAAATGGATAGATAAAATGGGAAGGTGGCTAAAGTGCCACTTTTTCTTTTTGAATAAGAAAATAAGCTTGATAGATTAGAAGGTATCTTTAGAGGGAAATGATACAGCAAGCATTTGTGCGTACGCGTATGTACGCGCTTGTTAGTATATATACTAAAAGATAATATATACTATACAAATATAATATAATGTGATATAATAAAACGTCTAGAATTTTCAAAGAATTTGAGGATGATAGAACTCATAGAATTTTAGTGCCGTAATTGGCAAAGAAAAGGAGATATTGATGGACGAAGTAAACAAAGATGACAGTAATGCTGGACAGAATGATACATTAAATGTTCAAGCAAATGTTGATCCGAAGAGCGCTATGGAGAATGTTCAGTTAGATAAAGATGACAAAAATTATGATGAGCATGCAATTCAAGTGCTTGAAGGTCTTGACCCTGTAAGGCTAAGGCCTGGAATGTATGTTGGAACAACAGACAGCAAAGGATTACACCATTTAATAACGGAAATCGTAGATAACTCAATCGATGAAGCTCTTGCGGGATATTGCGATCACATCGAAGTTACTTTAAAAAAGGATGGAAGTTGTTTAGTTTGTGACAATGGTCGTGGAATACCTACGGGCGTAGTTGAAAATGGCGGTAAATCAGGAGTTGAAACTGTATTAACAAAATTACATGCTGGCGGCAAGTTTGGAGGCGGAGGATATAAGATATCAGGTGGTCTTCATGGTGTTGGATTGTCAGTTGTCAACGCACTTAGTGAGTGGCTTGAGGTCATTGTTAAGCAGCATGGAAAAATTCATTTTCAAAGATTTCAAAAGGGAATTCCTCAAGGCGAGCTAAAGGTCATAGGTGTTTGTGATATTAAGGATACAGGAACTTTCGTTACATTCTATCCCGACTGCACAATTTTTGATGCAATTGAATTTAATTATGATTATGCCAGGATTAGACTTAGAGAATTAGCTTTCTTAAATAAAGGTCTCAAGATTACCTTTACCGATGAAAGAGAGGGCAAGGAAAAGCAAGAAATATTCTACGCTGAAGGTGGAATCATAAACTTTGTAGAGCAGTTAAATAAGGCAAAAGAAACGGTATTACCTAAAGTGTTATATTTTAACCAGCAAAATGGTCAAGATATAGTGGAAATTGCACTCCAATATAACACGGGATATGATGAGGTAATATATACCTTTGCAAATAACATTAAGACTGAAGAAGGCGGACAGCACTTAGACGGCTTTAAGTTTGCATTAACAAAGGTAGTAACTGATTATGCAACCGAAAATAAAATTTTAAAAGATGATGAGAAATTAACTGGAGATGACGTAAGAGAAGGTCTTGTAGCGGTAGTTAACGTTAAGCTTACGAATCCTCAATTTGAAGGACAAACTAAGACCAAACTAGGTAATGCTTCAATGCGCAAATTTGTAAATGAAGTAGTTACTAAATATTTGTCGATGTTCTTAGAAGAAAATCCCAAAGATGCCAAAGAATTAATTAATAAGAGTATTAATGCTCAGCGCGCTAGAGAGGCCGCTAGAAAGGCAAGAGAAAGCTTTAGAAAGACTGCTATGGAGTCAACGGCGCTTCCTGGAAAACTAGCTGATTGTATCGACACCGATCCACTTCATTGCGAAATCTATTTAGTAGAGGGTGATTCGGCAGGTGGAACAGCAAAACAAGGAAGAGATAGACAATACCAAGCAATCCTGCCCCTTAGAGGAAAAATCCTTAACGTTGAAAAGGCTAGAATTCATAGAGTACTAGATAACGAAGAGATAAGATCAATGTTTACTGCATTTGGATGTGGCTGGGGAGAGGAATTTGATCTTAGTAAACGTAGGTACGATAGAATTATCTGCATGACCGATGCTGACGTTGATGGAAGCCATATAAGAATATTGCTTTTAACATTCTTCTTTAGGTTTATGAAGCCAATGCTAGAGCAAGGCCATGTATATATTGCACTTCCACCACTCTACAAAGTTACCAAAGGAAAGGAAGAAAAATATTTTTATTCCGATGATGACTTAAGATCATATTTAGAAACGATAGGGACTGCAAGATATGATTTACAAAGATATAAAGGTCTTGGAGAGATGAACGCAACGCAATTATATGAAACTACTATGAATCCAGAGACTAGAACCCTACTACAAGTAACTGTTGAAGATGCCCAAGAAGCAGAAGAAATTTTCTCAATGCTAATGGGAGATAATGTCGAACTCAGAAGGCAATTTATCGAAGAAAATGCCACTATGGTAAAGGAGCTGGACGTATAATATGGATAAGAAAACCAATGAAAATGTAAAAAATATTAAAGAGATGCTTGAAAAGACTAAGGTCGTTGAGATTAAGGTTAGAGATGAGATGAAGAAATCATTCATTTCTTATGCAATGGCCGTTAACGTTACTAGAGCAATTCCCGATGTGCGCGATGGATTAAAGCCTGTTCATAGAAGAATACTTTATGCTATGAATGATCTTGCCAATACTTATAATAATCCTCATAAGAAGTGCGCACGTATTGTCGGTGAGGTTTTAGGTAAATACCATCCTCATGGAGATATTTCTGTTTACGATGCGCTTGTAAGACTAGCACAAGATTTCTCTATCAATGAGCCACTAGTTGATGGGCATGGAAACTTTGGTTCGATTGATGGCGATCCGCCAGCTGCACAAAGGTACACCGAGGCAAGACTAACGAAGATTGCAGGAGAACTTCTAAAGGATCTTGATAAAGAAACCGTAGACTTTTATCCAAACTTTGATGATACATTAATGCAGCCCACGGTACTTCCTGCAAGATTTCCTAACCTTTTAGTTAATGGCGCTGAAGGAATAGCTGTTGGTATGGCAACAAACATCCCACCTCATAATTTAGGCGAAGTTATAGACGGAACAATTGCAGTTATAGATAATCCCGATATTGATGCAGCAGAGCTCGTTGAATATATTCCAGCACCCGATTATCCTACTGGTGGATTGATACTAGGAAGAGCCGCCGCTCAGCAAGCATATAAAACTGGACGTGGCGGAGTAGTACTTAGAGCAAGATGCGAAATAGAAGAAGGGGATACCAGAAATTATATTACGGTAACCCAATTACCCTATCAAGTAAACAAATCTACATTAATAAAAAATATAGCTGACCAAGTTAAAGACAAGAAAATCCAAGGCATTTCCAACATACTCGATCATAGTGATAGAGATGGTATGCGTATTGTTATTGAGCTTAAAAGAGATGCTTCTCCTAAAGTTGTGCTTAACACCTTATACAAACAAACACAGCTTCAAATCAAAGATAATATGATTTTACTTGCTCTTGATAAGGGAACACCAAGAGTGATGAATCTGCTTGAAATCTTAAAAGCATACATTGACCATCAAATAGAGGTAGTTCAAAGAAGAACGCGCTATTTACTCTCAAAAGCAGAAGAAAGACAAGAAGTGGTCAAGGGTTTAGTTATTGCTCAAGCAAATATTGATGAAGTAATTGCAATTATTAAAAAGTCAAAAGAAACACAAGAAGCTAAGATTAATCTTATGAATAGGTTCTTGTTAACAGAAAGACAAGCAAATGCTATTTTGGATATGAAGCTTGCAAGGTTAACTTCTTTAGAGGTTGATAAGCTAAACTTAGAGTTAGAAGAGATTACAAAAGCTGTTGAAGACTATAAAGATATTCTAAGTAAGCCCGAGAGAGTTATGTCAATTATTCGCGAAGAACTAATTGAGATTAAACGAGTATATGCAAGACCTAGAAAGTCAGAAATTAGTTTCGACCCAGCAGAAATCGACTATGAAGATTTAATCGTAAGAGAAGATGTTGCCATAACTATGACCTATCAAGGTTACATCAAGAGACTTCCTCTAACTGAATACAGAGCACAAGGAAGGGGTGGAGTTGGCGTAACAGCTCATAAAGCAAAGGAAGAAGATTTCATAACTACTGTCACTATTTGCTCAACCCATGATGACATATTATTCTTTACAAATAAAGGCAAAGTGTATCGTCTTAAGGGGTATGAAATTCCTGAAGCTCCTAAAAACTCTAAAGGCAAAGCGAGCATTAATTTACTCCCATTGTTTGAGGGAGAGAAGGTAACAGCCATTCTTCCAGTACCACAAAATAAGGAAGATTATTCACATCTTATAATGGCAACCCAAAATGGTATTATCAAAAAGACATCGGTTGAGGAATTTGTAAGAATTAATGCAAATGGGAAAATCGCAATAACCTTACAAGAAGACGATGAACTAATCGCAGTTGATGCAACAAGTGGAAAAGATGAGATTATGATAGCCTCATCTGCAGGAAAGTGCATTAGATTTAACGAAGAAAATATCCGTTCAGTTGGTAGAACCGCTATGGGCGTTAAGAGTATGAAAATCGAAAAATGCGATAAGATTGTTGACATGGCTATATTAAAAGAGGGATTTGAATTAATTACAGTTAGCGAAAAAGGGTATGGTAAACGCTCAGATCCTGAAGACTATAGACTACAAGGAAGAGCCGGTAAAGGAATTAAAGCCGGAAACTTTAATGAACAAACTGGTAAACTTATCGCTCTAAAGCAAGTTAGTGAAGAAAACGACATTATTATTATTTCCGATGCAGGAATTATGATAAGAATTCGTGCGGCAGAAATTAGCAAAATCGGAAGAAGTACAAAGGGTGTTAGGCTTATGCGTTTAAGAGATGAAGGGAAAGTAGCAGCAGTTGCTCTAACTCCACATGACGAAAGTGCCGAGTTTAGTGAAGTAATAGAAGAAGAATAGCAAGAAATTTAAAAACTATATAAAATTTAACCTCTCGAGTAAAAAATGCTTGGGAGGTTTTTTAAAGCCTTTTATATTGAAGTGAAATTTTTAAGCCAAATAGTTGTAGTAACTATGATATTTCAGGTACTTGTCTTGCCTGCGTTATTTACTAGTATACTGATTGCCTCTTTAATATTTGCTACGGTGTCGCTTGCAAGCATAGATATAGAGGACGATTTAATCTCGGCAATTTCCCCAGCGTAACCAGTTATAAACGCCGATACGGCGGTTGCTAAAAGTAAATTATCTTCGTTATAGCTACATATTGCTGCAATAACTCCAGATAGTACGTCACCACTACCAGCCTTTGCCATCCCAGCGCATCCTGTGCTACTTAGATAAACAGTACTCCCATCAGTAATTATGGTAGTTGGCCCTTTAAGTAGGATTATTGAGTTGGTTTTTAGAGCAAGTTCCTTAGTTATGTTAATAGGGCTTTGTAATATTTCTTCTACTGAATATCCAGATAATCTAGACATCTCTTTGGTATGTGGCGTTAAAATAACCTTTGCTTTTGTTGTTCTTAGAATATCAAGGCCAATCTTTGATAGTGAATTGAGGCCATCTGCATCGATTAGTAAAGTTTTACTATATGAAGATAATATATATGACAGCATCTTATCAACTTCAGCTGATGAGCCTATTCCCATGCCAAATGCCAAAACCCTTATGTTAGTTAAAAGTTCATCAATTTGCTCTTTATTAAATTTAATATGTCCTTCTATATCATCAAGAGGGAAAAGAGTACTTTCAAGAAGTAGCGGTGAAACAGCATTAGTTAGTGAGGAAGGGACTGCTAATTTAACAACTCCTGCACCAGATACCATAGAGGATGCAGCTATATTTGCAAGCTTAGTAGCTCCACTATATTTAATAGAGCCACCCAGTATAGCAATATATCCATAAGTTGATTTATTAGAAAAATTTTTTCGTGGTTTAAGGATATCAAGGGTATCTTTTGGCTCAATTAAGTAATATGGGGAATCAATGGGCTCAAAGCCAATACCAAAATTTACTTGTTTTTTCATTACATCTTTTGCCATATTTAAAAAATGCCCAGGTTTAAAATATCCAATAGAAACAGTTAAATTTGAGTTTACAATTGTATCTCCTAGACCATTATCACCATTAAGACCACTATTAATATCTGCAGAAACGATAAATTTTCCGCTATGATTAATTTTTTCGATAACCTTTTTGGTAATTTCATCAACTTTCCCCTTAAAGCCAGTGCCAAAGATACAATCCACAATAGTTAAATAATCCTCAAAATTGGTGTCTTCATCTATAAATTCATAAGGAACACCCATATCTCTACAAATAGAGAAATAATATTTGCCATCATCCGAGAATTTGTTTGATAATAAAAATATGCGGCAAGGAATACTGTTTTTATGTAAAATACTAGCAAGTACAAACCCATCTCCAGCATTGTTTCCTGTTCCGCAAACTATTGCAACGGGAGAATCCCACTTGTTTGCACTATATATTGAAGCTCCAGCAAGGCGCATAAGTTCTCTTGAAGAAACGCCATTACTAATTGCGCTATTTTCACTTTTTTTAATATTTTCAATAGACAGTACTTTAATCAAAATAATTCCTCGAAATAATACTTACTAAATATTATATCACCATTGAAGAAAACATTTAGTAGAAATATACTTTTTAGATTAAACGATTGAGAGAGTAAAACAAATTAGCCATTTTATTGTATTATATATTTGATATAATAAAAATATTAAAGGATAGGGAGGAAGATATGCAGATAATTAATTTAGGAGTGACATTATTTAATAACTATCTATTAAAGTTTGATAATGGATGTATCTTAATTGATGCAGGGTATACCACAACTTATCAGCAATTTTTAGAAAAACTCAGTAAAAATAACATATCGCTTGAAGAAATTAAGTATGTAGTAATTACACACGTGCATAATGATCATATTGGATATTTAAAAGATTTACTTGAAAACACCATGGTTGTACCAATAGTGCATTCTCTCGCCGAAGGGAGATTAATGGAGGGCAGAAATAGACTTGGCGATAA
>CAYMPR010000035.1:0-10719 GCA_964392385.1 uncultured Christensenellaceae bacterium
AGTTGATTAAACTGCCATACAAAAACATCTTTCCTAGTTACCTTTTTACAATGAGAAATTCCCATTTTATCATCAACTTCACGGTAAACTCTATAACTATTTTTTAAGCTAAGGCTTAGAAGTGGGCAGATATAGAAGGGCTTGCGGAGGAGTGCATATTTTGCAGTATGTGGCTCCAGTGTCAAAAATCCATCATAATTTCTTTCCTTCAAGTCGCGGAGGATTTCTTCTATTTTACCCTGACCAAGTCCAAGTGGTACCTCAATACCATCTATACAATCTTTCATATGATAATATATTGTATATTCCTTTGTTTTTTGATATGCATCAAACGGATTTTGATTACATTGAATATAGTTTGAAGCATCATAACATAGCTTGAACTGTGGATTATTAAGGGCATTATATATTTCAAGTACGCGACTAGGAATATCACCATATATCTTTTTTTCGTTTTCATGAATTAAAATAATATCCTTACCCTCTACTTTTTCCAAAAATCCTTTTAGTTTTTTAATTACCTCTGCACTATAGCAAGAATAATCATCTCTTGAGTCGACAAAAAATGAAAAGATCCTTATATACTTACATTCCATCATCTCAGCAATTTTTACTAGGTTTTCAAGTTTTTTCAACTGTTCTAGATATGCTTCCTCGTTATATAGGCCTATTTTACCAATTGGCGAACCTATGCTAGAAAATTTTATCCCTGCTTTATCAAGCTCTGTCTTAATGTTTTTTTCAAACTCTTCAGGTGTATAATCAGCGATACTTTTTCCATTAACGATTCTTGGACACATATACTTCATTCCAAGTTCTTTAAGCGTTACAAGCTGCGGGAGTAGGTCGAAGCTTATCTCATCTGAAAATCCACTAATATTTATCATATTATTTCTCCTTTTCTAAACTAAGTAATTCCTTCTCTATACAAATTTTTTCTTTCAATACTTTAGAATAATACTCGCTATCTATTGGTAGATTATATGTTTTATTCTCCCAAGCGGATAAATATACAGCGTTTACCATTTCAACTGCAGATAATCCATCTTCGAGGGGTGAAATAAGGTCCTCTTTCCCCTTAATTGAATTAATAAAATTCCGAATTAATGATGCTTGTTCTCCAAAGTCCCTAACTAGTCTTAAAGCAAACAAAAGATTATAACTAAATCTTCTCGTTTTTCTTTTAACAAAACCATAACCTAGTTTAGTCGAGAAGTTTACCTCTTGTTCTGATTTTTCAAAGGTATAAACCTTCATTTTTCTGTTTTCGATTACAATTCTTCCTTTGTCCCCTGATATTTCGAGTCTATTAGTTCCTCTTAACTCATGAGTAGATGCTGAGAATTGACAATATACATCATCTTTATACCCAAATAAAGCTAAGACATCGTTTTCTACTGTTATGTTTCTTCCAACGGTAAACATTTTCGCACTAACATTTAATGGAAGACCTATTAGCCATTGAAGTAAGTCTAATTGATGTACGCATTGATTAATAAGAGTGCCACCACCTTCACCCCATAAACATGCTCGCCAGCCACCTTGATTATAATATGCTTGAGAACGATACCAGTCTGTAACTATATAATTTATTCTTATGATATTACCAATAGAACCATTCTTTACTAGTTCTCTTGCTTTTTTATGAATTGGGTTAGTTCGCTGATTCCACATTATAGCTTTAGTAAGACTTGGTTGCTTTTTTGCTTCTTCTATAACTGATAGAGCCTCTTTAGCGGTTACCGTTAAGGGCTTTTCGCACAAGACATGTTTTCCCATTTCCATACAATACTTAACTATATCACCATGAAAATAATGCTGAGTTGCGATAATTACTGCATCGATTGTTTCTTTTTCAAGCATCTCTTTATAGTCTTTATATGCTGGGACATTTTTATACTTTCTTTTAAATTTTTGAATAGGCTCATCTAAGATATCACAAACAGCACAAAGAGTTGCCCCCTTAATGTTTCCTATCTTAAGGTTACGGGCATGAATACTTCCCATCCTTCCTATTCCAATAACTGCTACTCTAATTTTCATAAAGCTCCATACTCTTTATTTTACCATATATTTTTAATTGAAAAGTATATGTTGTTTTTTACTCAATCTCGCTTTATTTCGCTTGATTATTTACACTCCCGAATATGCAGAAAAACCACCATCAATTGGAACAACTATACCAGTAATAAATCCACTTGCATCGTTATCGGTTAGCCACGTAATTGTACCTAGTAATTCGCTTGGCTCTCCAAATCTTCCCATTGGGGTATTATTTAATATCTTGTTTGACCTAGCTGTTAGTGTGCCATCAGGGTTATATAGCAATGTCTTATTTTGATTAGTTGAGAAGAAACCTGGTGCTATAGCATTGACTCTCATGCCTACTTTTGCAAAATACACAGCAAGCCATTGGGTGAAGTTAGACACTGCTGATTTAGCTGCAGAATATGCTGGTATTTTTGTTAAAGGAGTAAAGGCATTCATTGATGAAATGTTTATTATATTTCCCCCAGGTTTTTTTGCCATTTCTTCTGCAAATACTTGGGTTGTTAAAAATGCTCCCATAAAATTAAGGTTGAAAACAAAATCCACTCCAGATTTTTCAAGAGCGAAGAAATCCTTAATCCCTTTTTCCCCATGAAATTCTATGTCAGTTGTCGCCTTTGCGTTATTCCCACCAGCTCCGTTAATTAATATGTCGCAACTTCCATAATCCTTCTTTATCTCTTCTCGAGCTAAAATTAGACTTTCTTTTTCTAGCACATTTGCCACATACCCTTTAGTATTATATCCTAATTGATTTAGCCTATTAGATAGTGCTTCAACTGAATCCTTATTAATATCTAAAAGAGCTACTTTATCATTAAGTTTAGCAAAATGCTCGGCGATAACTCCGCATAATACGCCACCAGCACCTGTTATTACTACTACTCTATTCATATTTCCTCCAATTTTCTTTTGATAATATATTTAGTCTCATATACGCTTACTCGACTGCTTCAAGCAGGACTCTCAAAAATTATTCACACTTGGCTTTTTCGACTGCTTCAAATAATCCTCCTATATATGTTGCACCAAGTGCTCTATCATATAGGCCATACCCATATCTACCTTTTTCTCCCCAAATCATTCTCCCATGATCTGGTCTAACATAACCATTAAAGCCGGCATCACTAAGAGCTTTTACTATTTTATAAATATCCAAACTTCCATATTCTGAAGGATGTGCAGTTTCTTCAAAATCTCTTTCGCCTGATCTTAATACATTTCTAATATGCACAAAATGAATTCTTCCTTTTGCCATTTTTATAATCTCAAGTAGATTATTTTCGCTAGCAACTCCTAGGGATCCTGTACAAAGTGTTATACCATTTGCTTTATTATCAACAACCTTTAAAAATCTCTTGATATCATCGTAAGTAGATATAATCCTTGGTAGCCCAAAAATCGGCCATGGCGGATCATCTGGATGAATAGCCATATTTATTCCAGCTTTTTCTGCAACTGGTATAATTTCTTTTAAAAATACTGTTAGATTTTGCCAAAGTTGTTCTGTCCCTACGTTCTTGTATTGTAATAGTAGTGTTTTTAGCCCTTCTTTTGTGTAACTAGAATCCCATCCTGGCAAGGATAGTTCTGAACTTAAAGGATCCATTGATAATACTTTTGAGTGAGAATATGAAAGTGCATTTGCACCATCTTTTTGCACTTTTTCTAAATCACTTCTTAACCAATCAAATACCGGCATAAAATTATAACAGATGCATTTAACACCATATTTACCAAGTCTTCTGATGTTTTCCTTATAGTTTTCGATATATTGTTTAGCTGAAGGAAGTCCAAGTTTAATATCTTCATGCACAGGTACGCTTT
This sequence comes from uncultured Christensenellaceae bacterium, assembly GCA_964392385.1. Classification (GTDB taxonomy): domain Bacteria; phylum Bacillota; class Clostridia; order Christensenellales; family DTU072; genus MWEH01. Next base: position 3,877 of record CAYMPR010000035.1, read on the forward strand.
CTATTACCTCACACTCAAGTCCCTTTTGATGACAATCATCAACGAGTTGTTTTATACTTTCTTCGCTCCAAACACTACCAGGAGGCGTATCATAAATCGCGCTTACCACCCCTCTAATTAAGGGAATTTGTCTAATTTGATCAAGTGTTATTCTATCTCCCTTTCCATACCATCTAAATGTAAGTTTCATAATTCTCCTTTTCCCCTACAAGTTTTTCAAATACTAGATTTATTTTCTATTTCACTAATTTTTCTGCGTTTATATATGATAGATTTTGAGCTACTGTTAATAGATCTTGATAGTTATCTCCTTCAAAATATCTAGATAGAAAATCACAAAGAATAAGCCTAAAATAGTAATGCCTTGGATAGCTTAAAAAGCTCCTACTGTCTGTTAGCATTCCTACTAACTCTTCAATATGACCAAGTTCTGCTACGGTTTCCAGAAAATTTGTAATTCCTCTTTCATGATCGTTAAACCACCAAGCCATGCCAGGGATAACGTCTCTAAAAGCTCCACAAAGAGTAATTAAAGGATAATACATTGCTGGGTTTAAAGTATATATTATTGTCTTTGGTAGCTTTTCTTCAGCTATCTTATTTAATATGCTCTCAATTGATTTTATCGATATTGTGTCTCCCACACAGTCAAATCCTGAATCTTTGCCGAGTATACTTAGCATTTTCTTATTTGGATTTCGCTTACAAGAAACATGTAGCTGCATAACAATGTTATGTCTAGCATATATTTTACCTAAGTAAATAAAAAGATATCCTTGCAGTTCGTTTCTCTCTTTATTGGTGATGTAATTTTCTTTAATTAATGTTTTTAATGTCATTTCGGCCTCATCTCTTGAGGCAATCTTGCTCGGAAAATTTTCTAGTCCAACATCAGAAAAACGACACCCTTGTTTAATAAAGTATTCTAGTCTAAGCTCTAAAGCTTTTTCTAAATCCTCTATTCCTTGAATATCAATACTAGTTTTTCCCGATAAAATTTTTAGATATGAATTGTCTAAAAACTCTAAAAGCCTATCAGTTCTAAAACTTGGTGTAACAATAGTACTATATCCTTTTAGCTTTTCGTGAAAGATTAAGTCATCACATATATCGTCTGTTGTTGCGATGAAATGAACATTGCACATCTCAATACACTTTTTAGGAGACATTTTCTTTTCTTTTATAACACTATTTGCTTTTTCCCAAATCATCTCCACATTTTCAGAGTTTAATGGTAGTTCAATATTAAAAAAGGTTTTAAGCTCCATTTTCGCCCATTCTTTGACGGGATTTCCAAATGCTCTTTCACAAGCACTAACAAACATTAAAAACTTATCCTTAAATGAAGTTGTGTCGCCAGTTATATATTCTTCACTTATTCCATAGCTTCTCATCAATCTCCATTTATAGTGATCGTGCTTAAGCCACAGTTCTCCAATATTATCAAATGGCTCATCTTTATATATCTCTTCTGCTGCTAAGTGACAATGATAATCAATTATTGGCGCATCTTGAATTGCACTGTATAGCCTGTCTCTAATTTCCTTGTTAGTTTCTTTTAACATAAACTTCCCTTACTCAATTACAATAATCTTCTTTTAAAAACCTATATATTAACCCTTCCAGAGCCACTACCCGATGCTAAATCTTCAACTATCTATTAACCCTTCCAGAACCACTACCAGATGCTAGATCTTCTATTTCCTTAATTGATACTAGATTAAAATCCCCTTCAATAGTTTGTTTTAGGGCGGAGGCAGCAACTGCAAAATCGATTATTTTTTGAGGTTCCATATCTTTAATTAGTCCATAAATAATCCCTGAAGCAAAGCTATCTCCACCGCCAATTCTATCGACAATATTTATTTCGTATTTCCGGCTGATATATGCTCCTTCTTTATTGCATAATATTCCACTCCAGCCATTTATTGAGGCAGAAATACTTTCTCTTAAGGAAAAGGCAACCGCTTTAAACCCAAACTTATTGATAAGTTCATTTGCAAGCGTAGTATATCCATCTTTAGATAATTGCCCTTTTTCGATACTACTTCCTTTGGCTTCAATTCCAAACACATCTTTGCAGTCTTCCTCGTTTGAAATCAATAAATCAACATATTGCATTAAGGGTGTCATAACTTCTCTAGCTTTTTCTTTACTCCATAATTTTTTTCTATAATTTAGATCGCAAGAAATTGTAATACCTCTTTCCTTTGCTTGCTTAAGTAATAAAGCTGTAAATGCTTCCGCTTTTTCCGACAGTGCGGGAGTAATTCCAGTGAAATGTAGCCAGGAGACATCTAATAGTATTTTCTCAAAGTCTACTTCTTTTGAATCCATCTCAGCAAAAGAAGAGTGCTTTCTGTCGTACAAAACAACACTTGCCCTTTGTGAAGCTCCTTTTTCGCAAAAGTATATTCCTAGTCTATCTCCGCCTTTAATGACATTTTTAACATCTACGCCAAAACTTTTTAGGCTTTTTAAGGTTGCTTCTCCTATTAAATTATCTGGAACTTTTGAAAAGAATGTTGTTTTTATGCCAAATGTCGCCATAGAAACTGCAACATTTGCTTCCGCACCACCAAAACACACATCGAATTTATCTGCTTGAATAATTCTCTTATATCCTTCAGGCTGAAGCCTCAACATAATCTCGCCGACTGTTAAAATATTCTTATTCATTATCTCCTCCGTTTAATTATCACTGTTTAATAATCTATTGAAAAATATGTATTTTTATGACAATTCCTTTATTTTATTAACCCATAAAGAAGCTTCTTTTGCTACTCCCTCGAAATCTTTTGTTTTTGCTTTAGCAGTAAGATTTGACCCCGCACCAATTGCCGAGGCACCAGAAAGAAACCATTCACTAATATTTTCATAATTTACCCCCCCAGTAACCATAAAAGTGGCTTTTGGGAAAGGTCCTTTTAATGCTTTTAATCCTTGTGGTTTAATTATGTCTCCTGGAAACAGTTTTAGCGCTATGCAATTTGCCCTTAGAGCTTTAGCTATTTCAGTGGGAGTAAATACTCCAGGACAATATGCAATATTACTAGCTCTACAAAAATCACATAGCTCTGTATTAAAGTCAGGACTAACTATAAACTCTGCGCCATTACTTATAGCTATAGAGGCAGTATTAATATCTAAAACAGTTCCTGCTCCAATAACAATGTCACTTTTTGTATATTGTTTTTTTAATTCGCTTATTGCCTTTTCAGCTCCTGGTACAGTAAAAGTTACTTCAATTAACTTTACTCCACCCTTAACGCAAGCAGCGGCAATTTGTATAGCTTCTTCTACGCTATTTCCTCTTACTACAACAACAAGTTTTTCTTGTTTTAACGCCTTTAAAAATTCTAAATTATCCATCTTTTTTCCTTTACATAACATTTCCGTTAACAAACGAGACTCTTAATCTATTATTTGCCTCAATTTTTCTCTTTCCGAAATATTCGTGGTATTTATTGGTATTTTTCTCTACTTTTTGAAATATTCGGGATACTTGTATATTAACATTGGTAACTTATCCATACAAAAACCCACATGCGATAGTAGCTGAGGTTCAATGTCTTCAATACGCCTTTCTACAATGGTGTTTAAAATATTTCTATGATGTATTAAAAGTAATTCGAAATTTTTATCATCTGCCATAGCAAGTCTTCTATATCTCATATAGTGAGCTTCATATTTTCGAATAATATCCCACCATAAAGCCTTTCCTGCATATGAAAATAATGACTCGTGAAAACCATTATCAAGTTCCCAAAACCTCTCTAGATTACCTTCTTTAAGTGCGATTTCTTGTTGAGTTAAGCTATTTTTTAGTGCCTCAATTTGCTTTTCATTAAGTAAAAAAAGTAATTCTTTTTGTACTTTGGTTTCGAGCTGGATTCTCATTTCTAGCATTTGCTTTACAGAAAGAGGATCAATAAGTGTGACTTGTGTTCCATGTCTTGGAAGTACATTTATATATCCTTCTGATTCTAATCGTTTTAAAATGTCCCTAAGTGGAGTACGTGAAATATTAAACCTTAAGCTCAAGTCATTTTCTTTAATAAACTCTCCAGGCTTAATAACAAGTCTAACAATTTCAGACAGCAACTCTTTATATATCTCAAACTTAACTTTATTTATCACGATTACTCCAAAACATCTATTAGTCAAAAACTTCTTTTAGCCATTTAGATATGCTTTTCCCAGCTAAATTTGCATACTTTAATTTTATTACCAAGCAGCTAAAAAGTCAATATCAAAATAGTCCTAATGCACTCGCCTTGTATACAAGGCACTATTTATTAATTGCTTTTCAAATACTTTTCATAATCACTTGTATACAACACACTTAATTTTATGCCCCTTGAAACCGAGCCACCTACTAAAAAAATCCCTCTGGGTAAGCAGAGGGAAATTATAATTAATTTAATAATGATTTTTTCTTTTTCCGTTTAAGCTTCATATCTTTAAATGTTTTTTTCATAACGCCAAACCAAACAATAGAAAATATACTAGCTCCAAGAACAACTGCTCCAGAAACTGCTATTCCTACAATTGCACCAGTTGACAATCCCTCAGGAGCTCTAACTACAAAAATGTTATTGTTTTCAACATCCCCCGTAGTGTTATTTCCCGAGGTAGAAAGGTATATAGCATCTACTCTCATTGACCCAAGTACTGTAACTACTTCACCGGGTTCATAAGATACACCATTAATTTTCCAACTGTCAAAGGTATATCCCTCTTTATCAGGTGCTACAGGTAAGGTTATAGTGTTATTAATATTTTTTGTTTCTGAAGGAAGAAGCTCACTTGTTCCATAATTAAAAGTCACAATATAATCTACTATTTCATAATAAATGGCTAGAACTAAACTTCCATCAGCTTTTATTACTCCTTTTTCAGGATAATTACGCCCATTTTGCGATGCAAAATCAGGTATTTTCTTGTATCCCGCAACAACAGCTAGAGCTGAGATTTCCTTATCGGTTTCTCCACTTAACACTTGTTCTTGTAATAAAACATCCTCACTAGCTGTAGTACCAGGTAGAAAATGTCTTATTGTATAGGGGGTATCTTTATTGGGTGTAAAATTAGCTACAAATGTTACTTTATCAAGTTTTACATCATTTTCATCTAAGGGAGCTATCATTGTATATTTAATTCCAGTAGTAAAAACTTTTAAATCATCCCCCACCTTTGAAATTCCATCTGTCCAGCCAACGAAAGTATAGCCTGGTTTAGAGAGAGTAGCTGCACTTGCTAAGGTAATTCTTTCCTCATACTTATATTTATTACTATCTGCAGGTAGAGTTCCTAAAATATCATTTCCTTTTGTATATTCAACACTGTATTCATCCCTGTCATAGTACATTTTCAAAACAAGAGATCCATCGGCTTTAATTGTCCCTGAAAAATTATTCTCAGCTCTTGTCTTTACTGGATTATATGTAAAGCCATCCATCTTCCAAATTTTGGGTTCAGCTGGATTATCAACATCAAGTGTCACAACAGTTTCAGTTGTTCCTTGATGGGTTTGAGTATCGGAAAGTCTTTTTAGATAAGAGCCCTCATCAGTTAATCCTTGTCTATAATGTTCGATTTTATACTTCGTATCATCTCTAGGTGACCACTGAGCTGTAAAGATTACCTTTGCAACAGGGGCTAAATCGAAAGTAGGTGACATGGTTTCAGTCGCGTTACTCTCTTTGGAGTATTCCATACCACTATTATCGCCATCAATCGTAAAACATTTAAAATTATATCCCACTCTAGTGAAGGTATTAGTAATAATATTTCCACTATATCTATTTGTTTCGCTCGAGTAATTGATGCCTGTGCTTAAAGTCACTTGTGATGTCCCAGTTCCTTTAAAAATAATTTCTGGTTTTAATAATACCTCTACTGTTATAGTTTTAGTTCCTGGAACAGGGTCAAGGTCAAAGTTAATTTCAGTGCCTACTGGTGCTACAAAGTTAAGAATAATGTTTGTTTTTGTAGTTGCATTAAGGAGTACGACATTTAGATCAGGCGTATTTTCAGCCATACTCCACCCAAGAGGAAGAATAACTTCACTAAGTTTCATGCCTACTGACGCCCTGTATGAATTTGCGACAGTTTCCTCTGGAACGCATTGAGCAATTGTATATTCAAAAAATGTGCTTTCTGCTGTTTTTGGTTTAAAATCGGTTCGATCATAAACTCTTACTTCTCTCTTATATACTCCAGCTAACTTGAAGTTATTTACTTGAGTATCAAGATCAACAAAACTTTCGCTACCTTGTGCTTTAAATTGCCAAATACTTCCATCTTTATATACAAAATGACTACCTTCTACAAGATTATAATTAGTTGTGTTCACGGTATAAATAGCAGTAAAGCCAGTTCCTAGAACTTGATTTAATCCATTATACTTTGGCGAAGTTGTTGCACTATATTTAATTGTTCCACTAACCTCAATAGCTGCAGCATATGCACTATCTATATCTTTTGAAACCATAGTAAACGAAAAGATAAAAAGAAAAAGGATAAACAATAAAATAATTGAGACTTTAGCTTGTATATTTAGTGTTTTCATATTCCGCCTTTATTTCCAAGAAATAGTTATCTTGGCTTTATTTATTATATATGCACACTTATAATTGCGCGCGCATAAAGTTATTATATATTAGGGTAGATAGAGTGTCAATTGATAAAGAAAAGTGAAAATATAGCTTGATTATCTCTGTATGTGAAAGTAGTTAAGCCAAAAAGATAAAAATAGTTAATGAATTTCTAAATCATTAAATACGTTGCAACAACGCAACATGCTGGTCCAATAAAAGTAAGGACATGGAATATAGTATG
>CAYMPR010000036.1:0-716 GCA_964392385.1 uncultured Christensenellaceae bacterium
CAAAGGGCAATTACTCCGATTTTTCATAATAGCACGTTTTATTTAGATGGCATTTTGGCAAATTCTATTACCACTGGAACCCCGCATACTTTTGAGTTACATAATTCTACGGCCACATTTACTAGCAATGTGACTATGGGTGGAAATTTAACCATTAGTGGCAAAGACTCTACTATTTATTTATGTGGTAGTGGTACTGTTATGGCGACTATTAATTGTGATAGTATAGATAATGATAATTTAACGGTATATTTATATGGCACGTCAACTTTGAACTTAAACTCAGCCGCGCCGGGGGAATCTACTGCAAATATAATCGTATATAAATGTAAGGGATATACAGGGGCTATTACTGGTAATGCCGCAACTAGTGGAAGAACTATAACTATTGATAAGACAACTGACTTTTCAATTACAAACTTAAAGGTTAGTGACCCCATAGGCGAGAAAGACGCGACAACTAAAGGATATGTGGATTCTGGGTTTGTAAAAATAAATGATAGCAGACTGTCTGACGCAAGAACGCCTACCTCTCATACACATGGAAACATTAAGAACGGGGGTCTACTAGGAACAGCCGCAAATAAACCACTAATAACAGGGACTGGTGGGCTTATAACAACAAGTTCTTTTGGGACTGCGGCAAACACTTTCTGTCAAGGAAATGATGGCAGACTGTCTGATGCAAGAACGCCTCTCTCTCATACACATGGAGA
>CAYMPR010000036.1:816-10562 GCA_964392385.1 uncultured Christensenellaceae bacterium
AATTAAGAACGATGGTACACTAGGAACAACCGCAAATATTCCACTAATAACAGGGGCTAATGGAAGTATAATAGCAGGTGCTTTTGGGACTGCGGCAAACACTTTCTGCGCAGGAAATGATACCAGACTGTCTGATTTAAGAACTCCTACCTCTCATACACATGGAGAAATTAAGAACGATGGTACACTAGGAACAACCGCAAATATTCCACTAATAACAGGGACTAATGGAGTTATAAAAGCAGGTTCTTTTGGGACTGAGGCAAACACTTTCTGCGCAGGAAATGATGGCAGATTGTCTAATGCAAGAGAGCCTCTCTCTCACGCAACTTCTTCGGATACTTATGGAGTTTCAACCAGTTCAAATTATGGGCATGCAAAAGCATCAAATACAGTACCAACAGCTCTCACGGCTTCAAAAACAGGGGCGGTAGGAACAGACAATGGGATTTTTGCAAGGGGTGACCATAGACACGGGCTTCCAATAGGAACACTCACAGGGACTATTTCCGGCGGGATATTAACTATAACGGTGGTGAGCTAGTGGCAAATATTAGAAAGTTAAAAGTAGGGGCTACGACAGTAACAAACATACCAAGCGTATGGGCGGTCTGTATAGGTACGAATGTATACTATCTTGACGACGCTACGTTTGAATCAAGAAGAAAGGCTTTACCTAGTTGGGGGAACGTGCCAAGCGTTACGCTCCCCTATTACGCGGCAGACCTCGCAAAAAATTCACATTATCTGGGGAGTATGCGCCATGACGAAATAAAGTTTAATATGGCTTTATCAGACAAACCGGCAGGAACACCAAAATCATTTATCCTTAACCTTGAAAATTTAGGAACAGGGCAAACAAAGTTTGATGGTAGTTCATTATTTATAACAGTTAGTAAAAACACAAGCACAAATAAAACAGAGTTTGGAGCAGTAGGTAACGTAAAAAAGGGAACAGTAGGTTATTTTAGTACTAACTGCGCACAAACTAGTTATAGTGAGAACTCGGGGTTTGCAGTCACCACAGCAGGAGCACGATATGGGAGTAACATTATATTACATATCAACCCGTATACAAAGGAGGGAGCGATTCAAGATACACCCTTTATCATACAAGGGGTACGGGCCGATGATACTTATATGAATATTTATATTGATTTTGGATTAACGCTGGAGGAATATATTAAGTATAATAGAACAGAGGACACACGGCTGCGAGTTACTTGCACTAACGAAGGAGATACAAGCGAGCCAGCTGGGTTTATACAAATAAGAAGCGCATGGTACTCCGAGGATTAAAGTTAGAAGTCGAGAAAATTAATGCCGAACTTAATTCATAAATATAATTATTAAGTACTTAAATATCGCATAAAAAATATAACAATAATAGATATATATATAAAATAAGGAGATAATAAAATGAAAAAAGTAGTGAAAGCGGTATTAATAGTTTTAGCAACCATTTGTTTTGCGTTAAGCGCATATTATGATGTTGAATTATTTGGAATTACAGCAGGTGGATTTTTATTCTGCTGGGTACCATTTGGAATAGTTCCCGGGGGATTTGGAGTTTTGGCATTACGGGGGTTATTGTTAGTATTAGGAATTGTGCTAGTTATAATTGCATTAGTAGCAGGAAGAGTAAATAAAAAAAATAAAGGAGTAGCAAAAATGAAGGCATTAAAAGTATCAAAGGCAAAGAAAGTAAAAGCACCAAAGGCAAAGAAAGTAAGAGGCAAGAAAGGCAACAAGAATGTAATAGTTACACCAGCAGTTGCACCAGTAGTTGCACCAGCAGTTAAACAGCCCGAAGTCAAGAAAACTAATACTGCAATTAAGTTTTAACATAAAATTATATCAGTATAATATGGCTATAGGTGGAAGTTATTTCCACCTTATAGTCCTATAATAAGGAGAAGAAATGGCAGACTTACAGCAAAAATCTTTAGGCAAGGTGAAAGGGCTTTGTGCATACTATTCAGAGGCTACCTTGAACGGTAGGCCTTATGATAAAATATATAAGGATATTCTTGCAGGCAAAAACTATTTTTACAATGAAATGTTAAAAAGAGGTGGGATATTCTGTGAGTTTGGACACCCTTCACAAACTTCGGCTGATTTTGAAAGGACGGACACTGATTTAGAAAAGGCATGTGTTCTTATTCAAAAAATAACCGAAACCAAAAAAGGAGAACTAACCGCAGAGGGGATTATATTGGATACTCCTGCGGGAAGAATATATAAAGCTGTAGCCCCATTTTATAAGTTTGGGTTTTCAAGTAGGGGCTCATATGAGGCAGACCCCAGCAGTAATGAGGGACCTGATGGATGGAATCAAGATTCATACATATTCAAGGGTTTTGATATTGTAGCATTACCAGCAAATGAAGGTTCGGCAATATCCGTTACTGAGTCTATAAAGGGTAAAAAGCATATATCTGCAAGAGAGGCATTAGATTTAAACCAAATAGCAGATGCAGCAGATGTAGATGAAGAAGAGGTTGAAAGCGAGCTTGATAAACTTTTTGATACTGATGGCGAGGTTGCAAATGCAAAGAGAGTAAACTTAAGAGATATTAAAAAAGATAAAGAAGAAGGCGCAGATATGGAAGAAAAGGATGTAAAAAAAGAGGGTGGGGATAATACCGAAGATACTACTGAGGACGAGAAAGAACTCAATAATGTATTTGGTGATTCTAGTGAAGATGCCGAGAACGAGGGTGAAGTTGCTGAAGGTGAGGTTTCTGAGGATGAGCAGTTAACCGATGAAGGCACGGATAGCACCGAAGAAAACCTAGAAGAAACGGATGTGGATAATGAGGGGGTTGAAGATGCTAGTGGGGTTGAAGACGAACCTATGAGTGAAGAGGAGCAGACTGCGGTATCTGCTGGGGCTTTATTGAAAGATTTACAAAAGGCTTTAAAAGAAAAGCATGACCTATCAAAACTAATGGAGCAATTATCTTTTGAAAAACAAACTAAGGATGCTCAAGTAGTAGAACTAACTTCTAAAATTACAAAAATGACAGAGCAACTTCAAAAAGTGGCTTCTGAATTAAATAATCTTAAAAAAGAGGCAGCCTCACAAATTGATGGTATGGTTGGTTCTTATAATAATGTTATTGCAGAAAATGATGCTAAAGTATCTATGCTTAATGGCGCAAACGAATCCTTAAAGAAAGAGTTAAGCAATCAGGCTAAGAAGAATACTGAGTTAAAGGCTTCATTAGAAACGTATAAACAAGCGATAGCCAAAAATAAAGTTTCTTTTGAGAGCTTGAAACAAAAATATTCAAAAGCAACCGAGGAGCTATCAAAAATGTCCAAAACAGTTTCTGCAACAGAATCTGTAAAAGCCCAAGCAACAGAAAAGTTATCTGTTGAGTTAAAGACACAAAAGAGTGTAACTGAAAAGGTTGTTGCTGCATTAAAACGGGCAAATGAGTCATTAATTCAAATGACTGCTAATATGTTTGATATAGATGCAAAAGTATTAACCGCAAGACTTCCAAAAGTTTTCTCGCCTATACAGTTGAGAAGTGCAGCGGAGTCAATGGCGGCAGAACTTTCTAGATACGCCTCTTATTCAACTCCATCGGTTATACCTACAACTTTTGTAGACAAGAAGGAACAGGAAGAAAACCTTGCAAGTTTACTAGGGTTAGAGGGTTAGTATGAGAGTAAGTGAGAATCATTCAATATCTACAATAGACGCTAGGGCAATTGCGCTTTCAATGTCTGAACGCCTTGCAACTGAACAGCGTGTATTATTGAATAATTTAGAATCGTTAAGAAAAATGATTACAAGCCCTGCCCCTGAAATAAGTAGAAAACACCTTGCTTTACTTAAAAAACAGGAAAAGGCAATGTCCTTATACAATAAGATATTATTTGCTAGAATAAATGATTTGGTGTGTAAGAGGAATAAGTGATAACAAAAAAATATTATAATGCTTTTGTCAGGGGTGAAACAGCCACTGCAAGTAAAGATAATTTTGAGACCGAGCAGGAAGCCCAAGAGTGGATAGAGAGCCAAGAAGAAATATTGGGGGAGAATATCTATTCTAAGGTAACTACTATTGGTGTTTGTGATTGTGGAGAGGAACTTCCCCTCCAATTTTTTACTGAAGAGTGCCCAAAATGTGGAACTTTATATAATGCTTTTGGACAAGAACTATTACCACAAGATGAATGGGGTGATGAGTTTTTTAATGTTGATTATACTAACGAAGACACTAAATATGACGCATACGAGGGTAAAGGTGTTAGGAGAAATATGGCGTCTATGGAGGACACGGACACTCAGGAAGAAGAAACCACAGAGGAAGAAACCACGGAGGAAGAAACTACAGGTGAAGACACTCCTATTGACACTACTAATGACACCACTAACAATGGGGATAACATTAAAGACTTTGACACAAAAAATAAGATAACTCTTTCTAATTGGTTTAGCACTATTGATGGGTTATATGTAGAACTTTTAGAGGCAACAATAAAGGATGCTAAAACCGCTTTAAGGGGCGGAGATGATGATATGGAAGCAATAGCATTTGCAATATCTCGTGCATTTGAGTATTATCAAGTTCCTTGTTTAGTTGGTTGTCATTTTTTTAAGAAAATGGGGGAGTGGAATTATACTGAGGCTACAAATGATTTTAATAGAGATGTACAAAATGGGTTAGCAAATATTAAAGACTCAGATGCTGAAGAAGAATATTCTAGGGTTATGGGTGTAAAGAATACAAATAAAGTAAAGGCTAATGCAATAGAAGCAAGTAAAAAAGCTCCTAAAGAGACTAAACCCGAAAAGATTGTTGGGGGTAGAGAGTATACGGATATAATGGGAGATTTAGAGCTAGAGGATGTGTTTGAAGGCCCTGTTAAAGAATTTGTCCAACGTTATATTTCAGAGAATAAGACCGACCCAAGAAAACTTGCTATTTTATATGTTTGTTTAGACACAAAATCAAAAGAGACAGGTAAGGTGGCAAAACGTATAGCAGAGTATACAACGGAAAAGAATAAATTATATAATCATGTAAACAAGTCTTTTGGAGCGGACCAAAAAGGGTTAAAAACCTTTTTAGATAGTATAAAATAAAGTTGCTTCACTGCTAATGGCGTAAAGAATATATTAAAGAGTTTCTTATGCCCTTAGGAGTGTTATTTCTAGGGGCATAATAATAGGAAAAGGATTGACAATGGAAGTTACAAAAGATATAGAAGAATTATTGTTACACGATTTTGAGAGTGTTCCTGTGGATATCCTCACTTTTATTACTGACCCATATTATTTAGGTAAGACATGGACAGCACAGGGGGGAAAATTAATGGCGTGGGATAGCTGGCTAAAAGCAGCACTAGATGTATTCCCATTACCTATGCGGAGCCCATACAATTCAGTACTTTTATTAGGTGCAACAGGAATAGGAAAAACGAGCTTTGCAGTTAATATGCTTATGGCGTATTATTTGTATTTAGTTTTATTATTGAAGCGACCACACGAGTATTTTGACTTAGCAGAACAAAAGAATATCTTTTTTGCATTTATAAACATTGTTACGAAAACAATAGCATATAAGAATGCTTGGGGTATGTTTCATAAAGCATTATTGCAATCTCCATTTTTTATGGAAAGGGGGATGGCTACAACGGGCAGAAGGCCTGAGTGGTATTGTACAACAAAACCTGTTGAATTACTTTATGGAAATGATGCTAGTCAAATAATTGGACTTGACCTATTAGCAGTATTTATGGATGAGGTGAGCTTTGCAAGGGTACGTGATATTCAAAAAGCCCAAGAAAGAGCGGCAGATGTTTTTAATGCGGCATTAGAAAGGATGACTTCTCGTTTTACAAAGTTTGGTGGTATCTTTGAAGGGTTAATGATAATGGCATCTTCAAAAAGAACAGACCAAGCATTTGCTGAAGTATTTGCAAAGAAACTAAAAGAGGGGCCTAGTGGGGAGAGAGTATATATAGTAGATAAACCTAGATGGGAAATGTTGCCACAAGGAACATATTCAGGGAAAACTTTTACTATTGCAATAGGGGATAAATATAGACCCTCACAAATAATTTCTCCTAGTGATGAAACCACATATAGAAACGCAGGGTATACAATAATATATCCACCAATAGAAACTTTGGCAGAGTTTGATAGAGATTTACAATCTGCTCTAACAAATATAGCGGGAATTTCAGTACAATATTCTGCAACTTTTTTAAGGGGCGATTTAGTAGTCAAAAATATTGATGACACAAGAAAAAATCCCTTTATGCAAAATCCTATATTTGTAGGTCAAAAGGATGCAGTACAATATTTTGACTTTTTTGATTTGTCTTGTGTATTGCAAGAAGATAGAAACAAACCACTATATATTCATTTGGACGCTTCTTTGGGGAGTGATGGAACTACATTTGCAGGGGTTGTAATAGATAGTGCAGACGTAGCGGTAGATAGAGAAGGGAACTCTATTCAAGAGCTTACATTAAAACATTTATTTTCTGTAAAAGTAAAGGCTCCAAAAGGCGATAGGGTAATGTTAAGAAAGAACGAACAATTTATCTTTTGGTTAAGGTCGCAGGGGTTTAATATTGCATTGGTGTCAAGTGACCAATTTCAAAGCGAACAGTTTTCTCAGGACATTATGGCGGAGGGTATAAAGTACAAAAGGCAGTCAATAGATAGAGTATTAAATGGGGTAAACCAACCATACCTTACTTTACAAAATGTATTGTACGATAATAGAATCAACTTATTGCGAGATGCAGATTTATTAGACGAACTAGTACATTTAGAGAAATATGCGGATGGGAGAGTGGACAAGCCCTCAGGTGGAACGGATGACGCAAGCCAAGCATTATGTGGAGCGGTATTTGGGGCGATGCAAGATAAAGATGCGTATATGTCTAGTAGCAGTCTAAACTTGATAATGAGTTCTTTTGGACATGGTGATACTTATACCGAAAAAAGCATAGAGTTTAATATGGAGAATATGTCTGTTATGGATTTATCTGCTGCAATACAGAATAGTATGCGTGAACAGTTTGATAAGCCAATATTACCTTTGGGGCAACATGGGGAGAGTACAACAAAGGGAGATGACTTTGGGCTGATTTTCTTTTAATAATTAAGGAATGTATACCTATTAAGTACGGAATAAATTGTATTCTTGTAAAAAGGGTACAAAAACGGCACTTTTTATATAACAATAATAGATATAGAAGTTATTTGAAAGCATATATTATAAGTTTTCTATGATGTAGATAATGTACCAGTATTAAATTTTCAATAATAACTATGTTCAGACCAATAGGCAATGACCAATAATGTTGTACAGGGCAAGTATGGTAAAAGAGTTTTAAAACGAAGGATTACGCATAATCGTTGCGTAATAGGAAAGAAGAACCGCAGGAATTGCGGGGTTAGCCTGTTTATGCTTTGGTGGTTACATCAATCGAGCAGGAAGCCTACGACTTTAGTCATGGGTAGTTCACTCAATAAACGACAAGTAACAAGTAACAAATCAATATTAAATAAATAAAGGAGAAAACAAAATGGCAGCATCATCAGCATATGAAGCCTGTAGAAAACGCTTAATGGCGGCAGAGCAATTTCATAAAAGAAACTTTTCACAAGAAGTAAAAAATACAGCAAGTGTTATTCTAAATAACACAATATCAGTATATGAGTCTTATGCAGGACTAGTTAATGGAAATAGTGGCGTAGCCCAAATGAACCCAGTAACTTCCTATAAGAACTTCATAATCACTATAGCCTCTTTAGGTATCCCAGCACTTGATGTGTTTGATTGGGTAGCAACAGAGCCTATGGCAACAGCAAACACCCAAATCCTATTTACTCGTTTCTTCAGAATGAGTGATAAGGGCAACAGTCAACGTGGCGACATCATTTCCGACCCATTTGGAGTTAATTATAGAATTAATCAAGATGGTTCAAGAAGTGGAGCAATTGATAGCCAATACACAAGCACTCTTACGAGCGATTCAGCAGTAGTCGCAGTTGCAGGAACCTCAACGATTTCCCAACTCCGTTGGAAGCCAGTAAGGTTGCCAAGTATGACAGAAGCACACAACTTTTCAGTAGTTACAGGCGCAGGATTATTCACAATGGCACTTGCAGATTCAGCAGCAGTTCAAGGAGACGGTTCAGTATTAGTTTCTTGGACAACCCCAGCAACCCTTACAGCACAAGTTGCTTCTTCAGGAGCAATTACAGTAACAGGAGACGCAGGAGCTATTCCAGCAACCTCTATGACAGTTACCTATGAATATGATAACGTTTCTCTACCGGCCAATGATATTCCAACATATGGCAGCAAAGTAGAAGCTATCCCGATGGCAGCAGAGCCACACAAATTAAGAATCACATTTGATGCTCTTTCAAACTTAATTTACAAACACGACTACGGTATAGACCTTGCAAAAGAACTACCAAAGAAAGCGATTGAACAATTTATGTTTGACATTGCAAATGAAGTTTCTGATAGTATCGTAAGAGAAGCCCCAACATCAGTATACACAATGGCTTGGTCATTAGCGGCACCAGATGGATGGATTGCACAACACTATGCATCCTTTGGTTCAGTATTAGCAGCAGCCCAAGACGCTATTGCAGAAGTCACCCAAGTATACGCAGGGAATAGAGCCTTTATTGGTGGAGCATTACTACCAGTAGTTAGAGCACTTCCAGGGTTCAAACCCGCTGATGTAGAAGGCAAAATTGGAACTCAATTAATTGGTTCCTATGGCGACATTAAGATTTATAGAAAGCCCGGTATGGACAGATACACCTATGTAGTATTCTCAAAAGGACAAGGCACTGAACTTTCAGTTGGATTACTATCCATTTATATGGCAGTACTTCCTGGAACCTTAGTACCTACACAACTAATTGAAACTGCAGATGGACTTAGCAGCCAAGGATTTTATTCCTTATATGCATACAAGACCTTGAATCCAGTTTTAAGTGTAAAAGGCACAGTAAGTCATTAATTTCAACAACGGCCTATGTGGACATAAAATCCACATAGGCTAAACCATAAAAACAAGAGGAGGCCAAAAAAATGGCAACAACAATTGATTTATCCAAAATTCCTGGCAGAGTAACAATAATGAATGTAGGGACAAAAAGCAGGGTAGTTAACATAAGTGGATACAATCAGCAACACATAATTGCCCCTGGAGACGGAGTGGCATTAAGAGCAGAATCCAGTTCAGAATTAATTGGATATTTATCTCAAGCTGATGACACATTGACAGTTACATTACCAACAGAAGTTCTTGCATAAAGGAGAACTAAAATGGCGGTATTAGATTTATCAGCAGTACCGGGAGTAGTAACAATTACAAATGGTAGCGACAAAGACAGAAAGATAGGCATAAGTGGACACAGCCAAAGTTTCATATTATCAAGTGATGCAACAGTTTTATTATGGGCAACAACCAGCTCAGAACTAATAGGATATTTACATCAAGCAGATAGTGACATTTCGGTAGTATTACCATCGGTTGACTAATAATAATACAAACATGTATTAAAAACCACTATTACCCCATTGTTTTAGGATATCTTACAATAATGGGGTAATTACATAAGAAAGAGAAAAAATAAAAGGAGAACCAAACAAATGGCAATATATGATTTTTCAAAAGCACCATGTGAAGTAACAATAACCAACACATCCAACAAAGACAAAAAGATTAGTTTAAGTGGACAC
>CAYMPR010000037.1:0-3907 GCA_964392385.1 uncultured Christensenellaceae bacterium
ATAAAAATTTTTGTACTCCTTGATTTAATATATAATCCATACTAAAATGTTTGATAGGATTGATAGGAGGATTTTTTTTGCCCACACTTTTAGGTCTTTCCATAGCTTTAGTTGCAGGTCTCTTAATGACTAGGATTATGAGGCTATTTAATCTACCAAACGTTACGGGGTATTTAATCGGCGGACTAATAATTGGTCCGTTTTGTGCCAATCTTTTAACCGCTGAAACTATCAATGCTCTCGAAATAGTAACATCAGTAGCTTTGGGATTCGTGGCATTTTCGATAGGGGGAGAATTTAAGCTAAAATCCATCAAGCAAATTGGTGGTAAGATAATTTTTATAACTTTTGGTCAGGCTCTAATGGCAGCTGGATTAGTAATGGCAGCGCTCTTTATTGTTTGGGCAATAAATCCACAAATAATTTCCATCCCTACTATTTTAATATTATCCGCTATTGCAACAGCCACAGCTCCTGCTGCAACACTTATGGTTGTAAAACAGTATAGAGCGCATGGTCCTGTAACTGAGGCGTTACTACCTGTTGTTGCTTTTGATGACGCAATAGGATTAGTTGTTTTCTCGCTTTTATTAGGCATTGCAAAAGTAGTGCATACAGGTAGTGAAATTTCTTTTTACAACATAGTAGTTATTCCGCTAATAGAGATTTCCTTGTCCCTTGGAATAGGATTTAGTTTAGGTGCGCTGCTTACAATTATATGTAGATATTTTAAATCAAGAGCAAATAGACTAATTTGGACCATGGTTTGTATTTTCTCTGGTGTTGCTCTAACTCAAATATTGCCCATGTCTTCTCTACTTACTTGTATGATGA
Organism: uncultured Christensenellaceae bacterium; assembly: GCA_964392385.1. GTDB lineage: Bacteria > Bacillota > Clostridia > Christensenellales > DTU072 > MWEH01. The sequence goes on from CAYMPR010000037.1 coordinate 835, forward strand.
TTGGCGCCACATTTACCAATTTAAAAAAGGATTCTGCACCTGTTCTTGAAAGAGTCGATATTTGGACGCCTCCACTTTTTATGCTCTTTTTTGTTATATCAGGGGCAACATTAGATGTAACCATTATTCCCAAGGTAGGGATTGTCGGTGCAGTATATCTAATTGCAAGATCGCTTGGAAAATATACCGGAACATATATTAGTTCTCAAATTGTGGGCGCAGAAAAAAATGTTAAAAATTATCTAGGTATTTCTCTATTGCCCCAAGCGGGAGTAGCTATTGGAATGATGCAAATAGTGTCTAACACCCCAGGACTTGAGGATATTGCAATAACAATAACCACTGTGGTTTTATGTGCTACGCTAATATATGAGCTTTTTGGCCCCGTAGCAACACAATGGGCTCTCAAAAAGGCAGGAGAAGTTGATTCAGGTGAGAAACTTCCAATAACTATAGCGTTACAAAATCTTAGAGCTAGATTTTCAAAAAGAGTCGAGATTACTCCTAACGAATGCAACACGGAAATGAATAGTAAAGATTATATTAGTTCAAGCCCTAAAGATGAGAGTATTAAATTACTTAATCCAGAATTAGGCCCAAACCAAGTGGAGACAGACTATATAGATATGCCGCACGATATCCATCAAGATGATAAACCACAATAACTATTTTATTGCATCATATTTACCCAAAGTATTATTTAGTAGCCATTATATGCCCCTAGAAACAAACCCTTCACAAGAGAGTTGCTAACAAAAATAGCTAATGTTCAAATAATAATTATTGTATGTTAGAATAGTTATTGATGAAAGAGTGATTCAGAGGAAAAAGATGAATAAGTTTAACCCAAAAGCAATTTTGGCCGATAGAAGAAAGTTAGCGATTGTTGTAATTACAATAGCTCTCTTTTTTAATATTATTTTAGCTTTATTGAAATATTTCATCTACATACGCACAAATTTAGTAGGCGTATATTTAGATTCTATTACCTCTTTTATGGATATACTTTTTTCTGTAATTGCTTTATTTGCTTTCAACCAATTATTGAGTCCAAAAGCCAAAACTAGCTCACATGGATATGGAAGAATTGAATATGTGGCAACTTTTGCAATGGCACTTGTAATGTTTGGAATAGGGGTGCTATATTTCGCCTCTTCAATAAATCGTTTCCCGTTTCCAGTAGTTGTTCATTTTACCTGGAGTAATTTAATTCTTTTAGTTTTTGGTGGTTTGATTAAGATTTCTTTTGGGATTGGTTTTAGATTACTAAATAAAAAGGTAAAGTCAGGAATATTCAAGGCATTTGAGGTTATTTTTATTCTAAGTGGAGTTATGAGTTTGCTTACAGCTCTATCATATGGGATATCAAATTCGTATAGCGTAGGAATGGACGCAATTGTTACCGTTTTTGAAAGTTTGTTTTATCTTGGAGCAGGTTTTATCATAGGGCTCGATTCTATTAGATCGCTTGTAGGAAGAGACCTTAGTGCTGCATTAAAATATTCCATTACAAAGATAATAATGAACAATATGCACGTTCAAAACATTGGCAACTTAAAACTTCATGATTATGGATATGCAAGAATTGAGGGAACAGTAGAAGTTGAGTATGATTATAAAGAAATAGAAGATATTTTCTTAGCTAATAAAGAAATACAAGAGGAAATACTTGCCTCAACAGGAGTGATTATAAAGATAATAGTTGTGCCATATATCAATAAGCAAATAGTTACACCCAAGAAATAATATAGCAGGGTTCTAAGTGAAAAGATAAAACTCAATAATCTAGCATAATTGAAAAAGCTGGGAAAATGCTTTAAAAACTTAGGATGAAAAACCAAAATAATTTATAAACCTAGAAAAATCTTTAAGGATAAAACAAGATTAATGGATAAACAAAAACTCACAGAAGGTAATAGATTTAGTACTGCAAAGCGTAAATGGTTTAATATTCTTACAGCCATTATAGTTTTAGCAGTGGGTTTATCAATTTGTGTTTCTGCTGGGGCAATAGGCTATAAGGTAAATGCTGATGCCATAAAAGATGTAGAAAAAGTGGTTTATGAAAATCAACTTGTGCCAACTGTTGATGCTTTAGGAAATTATTCTTTCACAACAGATAGAGATTTTAAGCTTATGCAATTAACAGACGTGCATATTGGTGCGGGATTTTTAACTATTCAAAAAGATGGCTGGGCATTAAATGCCGTTTCAACAATGGTATCGGCAGAGAAGCCAGACCTAGTTATTTTTACTGGCGATATAGCATATCCGATTGGTATTCAAACGGGATCCTTTAATAATTTAAAGCAGTTGAAAATAGTCGCTGATTTAATGGAAAAATTAGGAGTATATTGGACATTTGTATTTGGTAATCACGATGCAGAACCTCCTTGTCTATACACAAAACAAGATATTTCTGATTTGATTAAAGAGCAAAACTATACATATTGCCTTTTCCAAGAGGGACCAAGTGAAATCGAAGGTATGGGAAATCATTTCATAACAGTAAAAAACACACAAGGGTTAATAACACATACCTTTTTCATGTTTGACTCTTTGTCATATGATGAAGATGGAGGGTACCAAAATATTACCCAGGGGCAAATAGACTGGTATTCAAATATAGTTTCTGCAAATATTAATGCTAATCAGCTACTTTTGACCTCTATTGACCCTAGTTTATTAACTCAAGATATAGCGATATACCAAAATCCTAATTCTTTGATGTTTTTCCATATACCACTAAGAGAGTATGAAATAGCTTGGGACAAATACGCGCTTGAAGGAAATAGTTTGGATGTAAATTACAAATATGGTGTTATGAATGGGCCTCTTAAGCCAGTTAATTGTGGCGATGGCGAGGATGAGCTATTTGAAACTGCTCTTTTACTCGGGAGCACTACAGGTATTTTCGTGGGACACGATCATTTAAATAACTTCCAAATAGAATATAAGGGTATACGGCTAACTTACGGTATGAGCATAGACTATACTGCTTTTACTGGGATTCATCGCCAAGGCTCACAAAGAGGATGTACTCTAATCTCTCTAAAACTCGATGGTACTTGGA
>CAYMPR010000037.1:4007-9084 GCA_964392385.1 uncultured Christensenellaceae bacterium
CAAGGCTCACAAAGAGGATGTACTCTAATCTCTCTAAAACTCGATGGTACTTGGAATAGTGAGAACTCTAATTATTATCAGAAAAAGTACGAGTCGCCTGGTAGAAATGAAACGATCTACTTTAACTAACTCTTTTTAAAATATCAACGAAACTCTCTATTATTTTTATGATTTGAAGACAATCAACAAAAATCCATAGCAATGCATTTTACGGCCAACAATTATATTCCTTGCTAATATTATTTTATTGTAATAGGGGTGTCGTTTTGATACAATTAAAATAATCTTTTCTCAGGGGGATATTATGGCAAATACAATGAAATTTTCGGTTAAGCAAATAGTGTTACTTCTTATATCAGTTTTTTGCAATATTTATGGTTTGCTTACGATCATGCAGGTAAATGGGCTTCCAATAGGGTTAAACTATATGGATAGCATAGGCAATTTACTATTTAAATATTTAGTTGTTCTATGTTTCATGATGCCAGGAATAATGCTTTTTGGTACATTTGCTACAACATTTCAAGGCAAAGTAAAAAATATTCTATCAATAACAAACTGCGTATATAGCACTATACTTACAGTTCCATTATTTTTAACTATGGTTCTAGGCTTTGCTGTAATTAATGGCTCTAATGTACCAATGGTGGGTGAACTTGGCCTTGATATAATGAAGCTATTCCCATCAGCTGCAGCTCAATACATTTTCTTTATCCTAGGAACAATACTTTCAATTGTTTTTCTTGCAGAGCCAATCATTGGCTGCTATTTAACAACACACGATGTTGAACCATCTATAAAGAACATTATAGGCGTGTTCAAAAAGAAGAAGACAGAAGAAAACAAATAGCTATTTTAATCTAAAAACGAATTGCTCTGCAATAGGTTTTGCAGAGCTTTTTGGTTACTAAATAATGTAATTCAAGTAATATCTGTGCTAAATAAATGCTAAATAAACAGTAAATAAAATTGATTAAATCGCATAGTTAACAACTGCTTCTTATGCCGTAAAAATTTAAATGCTAAATAAACAGTAAATAAACTGTACAATAAAGGCTATGAATGATATAATTCAGTTATTGATAACAAATAATAAACTATGGAGAAGATTACAATGAATTTTGGAAAAGAATCAGAATCTATCGAATTTAAAAAGTCGACATCGTTGATTAAAGAGGGCATCATTTCCTTGGTGGCAATGCTTAATAAAACGGGTAAGGCTTATCTGTATTTTGGAGTGGATGATAATGGAGAATTGGTGGGACAAGAGATTGGTAAAGATACGCTAAGAGAAATTTCCCAGCGGATTACAGAGAGTGTTCATCCCCAAATAATTCCTAGAATCAGCCTGTTAGAAGAAAAGGGAAAGAAGGCAATTAGCATTATTGTTGAAGGCAACAATATGCCATATTCTTGCGGAGATAAATACTATATAAGAGTTGCAGATAGTGATCGAATTCTAAAACCTGAAGAGCTTAAAGAGTTTTTTAGTTTCAAATATGACTTTGATTCCGTAATTAAGATTGAGTCGAAATATAAATTTTTAAAATTTAATCAACTTAAGTCACTCTTTTTAATGAGGGGTATGACCCTAAAAGAAGAAACATTTAAGAATAACTTGCATCTTTTAACTAGTGAGGGAAAGTACAATTTGCTTGCTGAACTGGTAGCTGATGAAAACGATGTTTCAATAAAAGTAGCAAAATTCTCAGGAAGAGATAAAACTGATTTGATTGTAAGAAATGAATTTGGTAACAAGTGTCTATTTTTAGCTAGTGAGCAAGTTCTTCAATACTGTGAAGCAATTAACGAAACGAAAATTGAGCTCGAGGGGAGAATACATAGAAAGGAAACAAAATTATTTCATTTTGATGCTCTTCGCGAAGCTTGGCTTAACGCAATAGTCCATAACAGATGGACTAGAAAGGTGCCTCCTGCCATATATATTTTTAGTGATAGAATAGAAGTAGTTTCTATCGGTGGACTTCCACTTAACATGAATAAACAAGAGTTTTTTAGTGGAAAAAGTTATCCAATTAATCCTGAACTACAAAAAATATTTGGGCAACTTGATATGGTTGAGCAGACTGGGCATGGGGTCCCATTAATAGTTGATAAATATGGAGAAAAGGCATTTGATATTTCCGATAATTTTATTACTGTAACGATTCCATTTAGTCATTTTCAAGAAGAGAAAAAGAGAGATGAAATATTTTTGACCTCGAAGCAAAAGGATATTGTATCTGAAATTAAAGAAAATCCGAAAACTACATCATCTCAACTTGCTTTAAAACTAAAAATATCTGAAGCTTCGGTTAGGCATAATATACAAGCTCTTAAAGACATGGGCATGTTATTTAGGCAAGGAGCTAATAAAAATGGGTATTGGAAAGTGAATATATCCTAAAGTTGTATACTCGCTTATGTGATTTTTGACTTTTTAAATGAATCAAGGCAAGGAATTAATTCTAGAACAAAGCTAAGATTTAGGAGGCTATTTTTCGAGCAAATCTTCTATATTGCATCCAAATAGGTTAGCAAGCTTATAAAGAGTTTCTGCTTGGGCTTTATTAATATCTTTATTTTTTTGCTCATATAGTTGTATTGATCGCAGGGATACATTACTCAAACTTGCAAGTTTTGCTTGGGATAAACCAGCTATTTTTCTTTGTTTTGCAAGATTTGTTTCTTTTGACGAGGTTAATTCATTTGCAAGATCCACAAATTTCATTATATCAGCCTCATGTAATGGATAGTACATGGAAATAATTTTAGATGGTGGCAAAAAGTCGCCAATTATTTTAAAAGATTTGCCTGAGTACCATTGATAGTAGGCTAAAACATAGCCACACCAATATAATTCTGTTCGGTTAAAGTTACTTCTGATGGGCTTCATTGGGTTAGCTCCAGTTATCTCACGGTAAAGCTCAATGGGTGACATATTAATGTATTTTGGGTTTCCCGAGCCAAATTTCAAAGCGACCCCACTATCAATAAACCTATAGAAGAAATCGTCGATATTTTGCTTACTTTCAACTAAGTCAAAAGTTTCCGCTAGTGTTACTAGAGAGTCATCTAAATAGAGTTTAGAATATGCGTTTATCATCGTTTAATATCCTCAGTTTTGTAAGAATGGTTTAGTAATATAGCCAAGTTTTAGAATATGCGTTTATCATCGTTTAATATCCTCAGTTTTGTAAGAATGGTTTAGTAATATAGCCAAGTTTTAGAATATGCGTTTATCATCGTTTAATATTCTTTGTCTCATTATGTCAAGAATGTAGAGATCATCAATTTGTTGCTGTTCTTTTATGTTGTAGTATTCAATTCTGGCATTGAAATCGCGCATTTTCCTTTTTGTGTAATATGTTTTGTATTCAACGTTATAACTGGATACAAATGAAAGCTTTGAGAAAGCATTGGGAGAGATTAAAACAACTTGAATGCCAATTTTGCCTAGTTTTAAAGCACTTTGAAGTTGAGATAGCGAAATTGAGTTGTTTAAAAACTCACGTGCAAAAGAAAAGTATGAATCATCAGCTCTATATCCAATTATGACGTCAACATTATCTAGACTAGGCGAAAAATTATGAATAATGTAGTCTTTTGCTTTTTCAGCGGAGGGATTAGAGCAATTGAAAGAGCGATTTTTTAATAGCAGAGCCATCCAATTTAGTATATTGTACGATTTAGATGATAAGTCTAGAACATTTAGTTTTTCTAAATCTAATAAATATTCATTTGCATATCCATCGCATTGATCTGGACAAGCCCATTCTTTTGCTAGGTCCAAATTCATAGTGCAATAAAAACCTTGACCATAATCGTTGTATGGTTTTCCCTGACCATATTTAGGCTCACTTATAATATTATTTGAACCATGGTATATTACAATCTTTCCCATGAGAATATTATATCACTCCAGCGATACAAAAACTATTACTCCAGCGATATAAAATAAATAATTATCAACTATCACTCCAGCATGATTGTTAAAACTAATTCTCCAGTGAAAAAAATGCACCCATATGAGTGCATTTAGGGATAGATTAGGATTAGTGAGAAATCTACTTGGATTTTGACTTCCACATTTTTTGGAAGAACTTAAATAAGATGGGAGAAACTTTGTTTTGCACATTAGTATCTATGTTTGAAACTGAGGATTGAATTGCTCTTGCCACAAGACTTGGAATAATGGAGGCCAAAATATCAAATTCGATAGCTACCTCGTTTGAGGACATGGTAAAGAAACAATCACCATCAAATGCTGTATGTGAAGGCGAGATGGATAGGGCAAGACCATCATGAGCTAAATCGCTTAAAATATTTGCTTGTACTTTATTAATTTTTGCATTGGTTAAAATACAACCAATTGTTGTGTTGGAGTTTTTGTATTCAACTCCACCAGCACTCATAACACGTTTAACATCTAAAAAATTACCACTAGGATCTTTTGCACCAGCAATAATTTCGCCATTTCTTACAATATCTCCTAAAGGATTAACTGCAACAATAATTGCTATTTCGAGCTTATTAGAGGAGTAGGTTTGAACACCTAGTTCGGTCTTAATGGCATATTCCATACCAAGAACTTTACTTGCAGTAGCGCCAGTTGCTGCCCCCAGCAAGCCCTTTTTAAAGTTATTTACCTCTGCTAGTTCGCAAGCTTTATACCCAGCATCCTTACTTGGAAATGCAAAGTTTTTATAGCTTAAATCATATAAAGATGCACCTGAAACTATGGGAACGATATAATCTCCAGCATTGTATCCTTTATTTTTTTCTTTTAGCCATTGCATTACGCCACAAGAGGCCTCAAGGCCAAATGCAGAGCCACCTGATAAAACAACAGCATTAATAGTAGAGACTGTCTTTTCGGACTTTAGTAGATCTGTTTCTCTTGTTGCAGGAGCAGATCCCCTAACTGATACGCCGCCACAAGCCCCATCTTCAGCTAGAATCACCGTCACACCAGTTCCATTTTCACTGTCTGTAAAGTGACCAATTTTAAATTTATCTAACATAATTTTCCTCCGAGAAGAAAACCATATGACAAGAGTTTAGTGAACTTTTGTAA
>CAYMPR010000038.1:0-8541 GCA_964392385.1 uncultured Christensenellaceae bacterium
TTCAAGAAAGTGCTTTAGAAATTCGTATATTTTAGTAGTAGGAATAAATAAAATGGAGGAAAAAGAAATGGACATAGAAAAAAACAAAGAATTAGTTTTAGGGTTATTAAATACCTGTGTAAAGCGAGAAGGGAAGGACAAGTTATTGGCTTGGTTGGAAAAGTCGGATTTTTTCACGGCGCCCGCAAGTACCAAATATAATCTCCCTATTCCCGGTGGGCTAGTAGAACATGCAATTAATAGATTAAAAAGTTTTTTGACACTTTTAACTCATAGAAACGACATTGACCTTAACAATATTATTAGGGAGTATAGTGTAGAGGGAGCAGAGGAGTCAGGAAACTTGTTTTACTTTGGAAATCCTGATACAACAATGGAGAGCATAGTACTAATGGGCTTATTGGCTGATGTTAATAAGGTCAATTGTTATCGGGCTTGTATAAAAAATGTAAAAAACAAGGAGACAAATAAATGGGAAGAGATAGATGGATGGGAGTGGGAAGAGAAGTTCATATATCCTACAAGAGGAACCAAAACAGTTTTTATCTTACAACAATTTATAAGGTTGTTTGTTGAGGAAGTTCAGGCACTTGCTTTTATAAATGCAGGGGAGTTAGGGTTAAATACAATTGATACAACTTATAGAGAAATATATGAGGGTTCACCTTTGGCTGTATATTTACACCTTGCCGAAGTTGAGGCTATGTATGTTTTGGATGGGAAGAATGAAAGTATTTGAGGACATAGAAACGATACAGACAATACCTATAAAAAAGAGCACCGTAGACAAGGCCTTCTTTATTAAGAGAAATATGGCAAAGACCTTCTTGGTTGATAGACCATTGATACATGAAAGATTTTTAGAGTGGTTGTTATCATTTCCACAGCCCATAACTAAGAAAGCGCTTGAGACACAAGTATTGAGATTAAGCGCAGATGATAGTGTTGCCTTGATACAGATAGAGAATAGTATGGGAATAAGTTTTATTGTAGGGGTTCCGAAACCCGAGCCAGCAATATTGGGCGTGTCTATAGAAGAACAGATGATGAAAGACCATATGATAGCACTTATAGGTAGAAAGGCAAGAAAGAGTGTTCAAGAGTTTGCGGAGAAGTTTGACCTATGTGTGCTTGACGTGGATATGCTGATAACACAATGTCCTACTGCAAATGTAAAGGGCAAAGTTCCAGCAATAATTCAGGAAGCAAGTTTGGTAGAGGTCTTGCCTATAATTGGGCTAGAAAAACATAAGGCATTAAACTTTTACTTAAAAACGGTATTAGATTCATTATTTCAAGTACGAGCAGACGATAAGGAAAAATATACTATTTTTTCTTGGACCGAAAAAAATGCTCTTCAAATTCCGTTAGTAGGAGAGATTTCAAAAGATTTTAAAATTGTTTGAGGAAATTCGTATATATTAGTGTAGGGGGTTGATAGTGGCACGACACAACCCAAATAGTAAATAGGTTAAGCGAAACGCAATAACCACTAAACAACAGGAGAAAGAAAGAAAATGAATGTAGAAGATTTTAGAAAGAAAAAAGAGTTAGCCAAAAAGTCCTTCTTTATTAAGTTCAAAGAAGAAGGCGAAGTAAAGTATTTGAGATTTTTAGATGCAAATATACTCTCTCAAGCACACCTAAAGGCTTTTGATCAAGAAACCAAAAAGTATATCTATGACGAAGATATTCCCGAGGGAACCGAAGCAAAAGTAAGTATTGTATTAAGACTCAATGTAGTTGAATACAGTGCAGCAGGTGGTGAGGGTAAAAAGTGTGTCTGGGAGTTTTCAGAGTTTCTATGGAATAAGTTTGCAAAAGCTTATGTAGAAGATCCTGATATGGGAGCAGTTCCAAATAATGTTTGGAAAGTTAAAGTCACAGCTCCTGGAACATTGGATGTGGCGTATGCGTTTATTAAAATAAATGCTACACTAGATACCCACCCAATACCTGTGCTTGAAGAGGTAGAAGAGGTAGAAGAGGAAGTAGACACGGCTGATCTACCTTTTAAGACCAACCCTGTACCACCCCAAAGTCCTCCCTTTCAAGAAGTAAAAAAGAATAGATATTTTGAATAGGAGTTGTAAAGTGCCACTATCTTCTTTACCTTCCACTAATGAACAAATTACTACCCAGGTGCCAACGCTTCTGGGTAGTGCTATTAATGACCATGAATGGGAAACACTATTAGATTTTGAGCCACAAACAGAGGCTGTTAGTGTCTCTATTGATACACAAAATAAAAAAGGGAGCAATAGGGCAATGTCACAGGGGAAGAAAATATTGCAGGCTGATTTAGTATTGAGGGAAAAATTAAATAAACTTTTTGAAGGGGAATATTGCGAGTTAATTACAAATAAAGAACAGCTACAAAACTTCCTAAAAAAGAGCCCTGTTTTTGGACTTGATACAGAAACAACAGATCTGAGATGGTACGCAGGAAAACTTGTTGGGTTTTCTTTAGGGACTAGTTTACATAGTGCCTATATTCCAATCGGTCATTCTATTGGGGAAAACTATTCGGGCGATACAGACGAACTTGTAGAGCTATTGTGCACTAAAAAATATTATGGGTTTAATGCCAAGTTTGATTTATTATTTATGACACAACTTGACCAACGCTTTTCCGCACTTAATTTTATTGGGGATGGATATTTGGCTATTAGGTGTTTTGATAATACTTTGGATGCTGGGTTAAAGACAGCATATAAACAACACATTGACCCTTTAAGCAACGACTATAGCTTCGCAGGGTTATTTACTAGAACTTTTTCTGATTATGACCCTTTAGATATCTATAAGTATGCGGCGGTAGACGCAAGAAAGCATTTTGTTGTTACGGAGTATTTTGAGGAAAAACTAAAAAAGCTACCAAAAGTTTGGAAGGTATATTCAAAAATAGAGATTCCGTTGATACACGTAATTGCAGATATGGAAAGGCGTGGAATAGCGATGGACGAGGAATATATTATAGGGTTTAAAAAAGAGTTAGAAAGTAGGGCGCTTCCGATAGTCGCAAGGCTACAAGAATTAACATTTCCTGGGTTCAACCCTTCTAGCCCTAAACAACTTAAACAGGCTTTAAGCGATAAAGGAATTAATGTGTCTTCTACGAATGAGGAAACACTTTTAACCTTAAAGGGAAATGAAATAATAGATTTGATTTTAGAGCTAAGAGGGATAAATAAATCCATTTCTACATTTACAGAAAACTTATTAGAATATGCTACACATGAAAATGGGATTACTCTTGCACACCCTGGGTTCAACCAATACGGTGCTGATACAGGAAGATTTTCGTCAAGTAAGTTTAATATTCAGCAAATTCCAAAAGACAATAAGTTTAGAAAAATGTTTATTGCAAGACCTGGACACACTCTAATATCCGTGGACTATTCGCAACAAGAGGTTAGGGTACTAGCAGCGTTGTCAAAAGACCCTTTAATGCTTGACGCTTTTAGACAGGGTAAGGATTTTTATTCTGCTATGGGGGCAAACATATATAATTTACCGTATGAAGAATGTCTTAAAACAGGAAAGCACAAAAACATAAGACAAGAAATGAAGGGTGTTGTGCTAGGAATGAACTATGATATGCAAGCAGAGTCGTTAGGAAAGACAATAGGCAAGACCACGGATGAGGCACAAAAAATTCTTGAAGCCCTTGAGAAAAAATATAGTGTTATGTATGAGTTTAAGAAAAAATGTCTTAATGACGCTACATTAAATGGTTTTAATGAAACTGTTCTTGGGCGTAGAAGACACTATGTTGGATTAGGATACAAGGCAAAAAGATTATCAAGATTTATCATATCTGGTGCTGGGGACCATACTGCTAAGATTTTGGAGATTATTAGCAAACTAAACAGGAACGAGCTTAAGGGCTTTATAGAAGAGGCGAAAAATAACCGACCCAATAAGATTACAATTGTAGATAGGGAAGCAGTTCAATGGTCAGAGCAAAGACAAACAACAAACTCGGTAGTTCAGGGAAGTTCTGCTGATATGACAAAGCTAGCAATGTTGGCATTTTACAATGATCCTAGAAGGCAACAATATAAAGCAGAAATTGTTTTGCAGATACACGATGAAATTATCATAGAAGCCCCAGACGAATTTGCGATACAGGCGGGAGAACTACTTGCAGAGGTAATGAACGGTGTGGGAGCAGAAATGATGGATGGGTTGTCTATGGGGGGAGAACCTGGATATATGAAAGTTTGGCAAAAAGATTAATAGTATATAAATGAGGTAGAGAATGAATCAAGCTAGTTTACAAGAAGTAATGTCAGTGATACAGAAGACTTGTGGGAAAGAAGCAATAAATATTGGGGTTAAGTTAATGGATATAGAAAGACTTGCTCTTCCTGCTCGTGCAATAACACGGTCTTGGTATGGTGGACTTCCGTATGGTAGACTTATAGAGTTTTCTGGCGCAGAGCATTCAGGAAAAACCACCACGGCTTTAATGGCTATTGGAGCGTATCAAAAACTCCCTAACGCAAAAAGAGCAGTTTTTATTGATGTAGAGGGTGGGTATGACGCAATATGGGCTAAAAAAATGGGCGTAGATAATTCAAAAATACTTTTGTTTTCGCCTAATGTCCAAACAGCAGAGGAAATATTCCAATGGATTTTAGAGTTAATTGAAACGGAAGAGGTTGGTATGGTTGTCTTGGATAGTATTCCCGCCCTTGTTCCACAAAATGAATCGGAAAAAAAGATGGGTGAAATGACAATGGGAGGTATTTCCCAGCCCTTAACAGTTTTTACAAGAAAAATTGTTCGTATATTAAATAAGCATAGAGATTGTTTATTTATAGGTATTAACCAGTTAAGAGATAGCATGTCTTCATATGGTGCACCTACAAAAACAATTGGTGGTAGAATGTGGAAACACGGTGCAAGCTTACGGATAGAGTTTAGGGGATATAATATAGATAAAGACTTCAAGCCCTTACCACAGGCGGCAGAGAATATTGAAGGTACGATGATACAGGCTTATTTAGTTAAAAATAAAACTGCCCCAAGAGATATTAAAGTTGGACAATATTTTGTGTTATTTCACTCGGGGTTTAATGAGCATAGGGATATCTTTAATTATGCTTTAAACGAAGGTCTTATTACACAGGCTGGGAGTTCTTATAGATACACAACTTCTACTGGGACAGAGTACAAAAAAGCAGGTGCAAAGAATTTCTTGAACGAAATGCCTATGGATATTTTCGCAGATATGACAGCGATGGTGGATAAGCACATTATGACAAACTTAACACTTGTGGGAGAAGATGAAGAAAATGGGTAAGTTTCCTGATACAAAGCAAAAATCCTTGGAGCAAGAGGAAAGAGTAGCGAAATTATTTGGGGGAAGAAGAACTCCACAGTCCGGTGGCGGCAAATGGAAAAAAGGAGATGTGCTAACTGACCTTTTTCTTATTGAGTGTAAAACAACCATAACGGAAAAGCCATCATATACAATAAAAAAGGAAATATTGGAAAAGGCTAATATTCAAAGGAAAGAAATGATGAAGCCTTTTTACGCACAGGCATTTACTTTTGGAGATGATACAGACTTTTTTATATTTCCAAAAAATGCTGTTGAGTATTTATTAGCACTATATAATCAAGTAGGGGAGATAGCAGTAGGGTTACAAGAGCAAGAAAGCAAAATATTACAAGGGGAAAGAAATTGGAGCCAACAAGAAAAAGAGCAAAAAAGTGCGTTGTTAACTCAAATGCACACCGTTATAGAAAACTTAAAAAATCTTCTTCTATAAAATCGGATATCATAATAGACTATACCATTGGGTCTGCCGGAATAGGTAGAGTTAGAATAGACAGGGAAAATGTCCGTTCACCTTTAGCAATAGCAGATATGTTGCACCAACACCAAATGGAGGAGATAGATATTCAAAATATTGAAACAGTACCAAAAGAAACTAATATTGATACACAAACTAATGGGGAGAAAAATAATGTTAATGCAAGCAATGGAGAGGAGAAAAATGACAGCACAAAAAATAGCGACACAAATAAAGTATAAAACTGCCAACGGATTAGTGGGCGAGGTTTTTGTACGAAAAGACGATATGTTTGAGTATTTAGATATTATGAACGGATTTGATACAAGGCACTTAAACGGTAAACTTACTATTTTAGAAAAAAATGAGGTAGTGTTTGATGAGAACAAGAACCAATGGGTTAAAATTTGAAGACGAGGTAGCGGCCGAGTTAACAAAACAAAAAATATATTTTACGCCCTTTCATACCCCACAAGGATATGCAGGGATACACAACCCAGCTGATTTTCTAGTTGTTTATAGCACTTCTATTTTATTAGAAACTAAAGAAACAAAAGCAAGTTCTTTTTCATTATATACAATGCAACAAAGGGAGCAGGCAAATAAGTTTATTGCATTTAAGGAGAGTATGCCTAAAGCCCCAATGCAATATGTGGTATTGATACACTTTATTGCACGAGCAACATATACGGTGGCTTTAATAACTAGTCCAATTCTTCCGAGGCAAACCGTTAAAGTAGGAAATGAATTTTCTTTTGACACACTAAAAGAAGCAATACAGAAAATAAAGGAGATAAAATAAATGAACGGAATAATAGAGTTTATACCAGCAATAACTGTTTATGGAATATCGGAGGCTGTGCGAGAGGCAATTTCAGAGATGTTAATAGATGGCACACTTACGGAGAAGCTTGATACACGCGAGCAATTTGCAAAAATAGCCTCAAGATATACAACAGAAAATATTACCACCATAAATAAGGTAAGTTTATCAAAAATAGTTAAAGATATTTTATATGAGGAAAAACACAAGGATGATGTGGTAATAACTGTTTTGGAAGATACCAATCCAGAAGAGCAAAAAAGCACGCCTAAAACTAATTTCTTTGAAGTTGATACAGGAGACACTTGTAAATGATTTTTGCAGAGGGGTATGCTCATTTTATGCCTACACCATATAGTTACTATGTGAGTGATTTTTCTAGTGAAGCTTTGGAAATCATAAATAGCTCCAAGCCTTTTGCACGATATCATAAAGACACAAAAGAGTACGAGGTTACAGACGAGATTTTTTCCAAGCTATGTGAAATAGAGCACCCAATACGCAGAGAGGGAACAAAAGCATATCAGCCTGGTAAAGTACGGTTTGTATTATCAGAGCCAGCAAAAGAGTACTCGTATCAACAAGACGCAGTAGACTTTGCAAAAGACCATTTAGAAATGCTAATCAATTTTTCGCAGGGTATGGGGAAAACCTTAACTACCTTACGAATACTAGACACCTATAAATCGCCTAGAAACCTTATTATTACAGGAGTGGCAAACTTACAAGAGGAGTGGTTGAAAGACTCAAGGAAACACCCTTTAAATGCGTCAGAACGGTACGATACAATACTTAATATGAGCATAGTAGGAAATAGCCCTGATTCTTCGGTAAAAGCCCGTATAAAATGGTTGCAAAATGAGAAGGCAAGTTCATTTACTCATTTGATAGGAATTGAGAGCTTAAGAGATGTTAATTTAGTACGGCAATTAAACAATTTACAATACACAACTATAATAATAGACGAGTGTCAGTCAGCGAAAGGGATGAAGGCAGACCAAACACAAGGATTACACGAACTTATACGATACACAAACCAAAGAAGGATAGCGTTGAGTGGTACTCCAATTTTAAACGACCCATTAGAGTATTATTCTGTGCTTCGTTTTTTGCGTGTATTATATTATAGGAGCAAGATAGACCAGTGTGCAAGAACTACCTTTGAAAGATATTACGGGGAGTGGGGACACGATTTTATGGGGCATTTAACCTGTGTTGGGTATAAAAACCTTGACAAGTTAAAACTATTGCTTGAGCCTGTATTATGTTATGCACCTAAAAGGCTATTAAACTTAAAACCAAAAAATAGAGAGGTAGTAAGAGTAGAGGAACCTTTTGGACTTGCAGAAAAGGTAGCGTTATATAGGCGTGGATCGGCTGTGGTAAGATTTTCTGGATATCCTACGATACAGGCTTTGGGGGCAGAAATACAATTAATGACTTCTTCTGCACCGAGTAAAATAGATTTTATATTAAACCAAAAAAGGAGCCTTGTTTTTTCAAGATACACACAAGTATTAGAAATTGTAAAAACAGCCCTAGAAAAACAAGGCAAAAAAGTTCTCTTTTATCACGGAAAGTTGTCTATGAAAGAAAGGCTGGAAATATTGGACTTGTGGAAGAGTTCAGAGGAGTACGACATTTTATTATTATCCATTAACGCTGCGAGATATGGACTTAACTTACAAGAGGTACAGACAACAATTTTCTTGGAGCCACCAACAAGTTTTGCGATTTTAGAGCAAGCAGAAGACCGTGCACATAGAATTGGACAGAAAGAGCGAGTAAATTCGTATATATTAGTAGGGGGCAAACCTGATGAACAAGATTGGAAAACCTTGTTAAAGAAACAGCAGGCAATTGAGGAAATAATGGGGAACAGTCCTCCTTCACCTAATTATTAGTCCTTGA
>CAYMPR010000039.1:0-3156 GCA_964392385.1 uncultured Christensenellaceae bacterium
TCGCCTTTTTATGATGAGATTTATAATAAAATTATGAATATTCCACCCGAAGGCGAGGTTGACCCAGAAGCAATAGACCCAGATGCTAGAGCTGCTGATTCTATGATGATGATTGCCCAAATTGCTTTCCCATATTTTCCCATAGCCTTAGCTGTATCTGCACTTGGCGCTGTTATACTGTTATTGATTAGTTTATTTGCTTTGTTTGGCAGAAGAATATTCAAGGGATTTTTTATATTTGCGATAATATTGGTTGTTGCCGGTCTATTAACCTTTGTTGCTGCCGATGCTGCATGTGGTATATTTATGGGCAATCCAGTGTTAAATGATGATGGAACGGTTGTTAGCGTTATAGATTTTACGAGAATCGTAGAATTTTTAACTGGAGCATTTACTCCTGCCCCTGCAACTGCTATTGACCCAGAAATAGCGATTGAGCCACTTCCAGTTGTTGCTGGTTACGGAACGCTTGCACTTGTAGCGTTGCCAATTATTATGTTATTACTTTCGCTTTTTGTTAAGAGAAAGGTTCCATATAGTATTTTTGATAAATAAAGACTAGTTCGTGGAGGAAAAAATATGTCAAAGAAAAGCAAAAAAATGGAAGAAGCAGCAAACAGAGAGTATTCTGTTCAACCTATGCGTCCAAGAGTGACTTTTAGAGTTATGAATAATTGTGGGGTTGTTCCTGTAGCTAAACCAGCTGACTTTATTCAATTAACACCAGTTGTCCAGCCAATATCGCTCATACCTTATTCTACTCAAGAACAGCCCATGGCTGAATTTGATGAAGAAGGTGGAGAGTACGAAGAGTAATAGACTGGATTTTCTATTTTAAAGATATAGGCACAAGAGACCTTTATACTTAATATTTTTTGGAGGAGTAAACCATGAAAAGAAAAGATCAAGCAATCGCAACCAAACCCGCACCACCCACGGTGCAAAGACCCCCACAACAGGCTCCTAAAAAGCCGGGTAATCAAGTTCCTGTGCATTCCCCTTCATCGGGCCCTATGCAGTTAACCCCGATTATTCAGCCTATAGCATTTGTGCCGTATTCAACACAAGAGCAACCTCTTTATATGTATGATGATGCTCAAGCATCCACATATGAGGAAGATTATGCCTATAGTGATGATGCACAAGAAGTTAGCCAACCTGTTTCAAACAGAGCCCAAAAAACAAACAAAGTAAGCGGTGCAGCAATTGCATTGATTGTTCTCTCTATAGTAATGATCGCAGTATATGTAATTGGTAAGTTTTTAGCAATGACATATGTGCAAGTAGCAAATGCTACTAGTGGCTTAGATATGCTTCTAAATGTGTTTGCTGCTGGAGCAATTACATTCGATGGAATTACCGTAGTAGCACTTGGTGTAGCTGTTACAGTAGTATGTGCTGTTTTAGTGCTATTAGCTAGTTTAATAAGAATAAAATACCAGGGCGCATGTGGTGCAGCTAAATTATTTAGTTTTATAGGCCTTGTTACAGCACTTGTTGCAGTTATGATTTCATTAGTTCAAAAAGATGAAATAACTGTCAATTATGGTCTATATATTATTGCTGCTTTAGCATTACTTCTAGTAATGATCGCCTTTTTATCTAGAAATAGGAAATAACTTTGTTGCGCTTTGTATGGGATATGTGATAGCGTATAGAGTATAGTTGAGGAGAGATGAGATGAGAAGAAAGAAAAGACAAGTGGAGTCTGGAACTGATGGCGTTATGCGTACTAGTGTACCCACAAGACAACCGCAAGCAGGACCATTTCCATTGATGCAGACACCCGCTCAAGCAATTGTAATGCCCAATACGGGTTCATTCGATGTTCAGTCAAATGGTATGCCTCTAGGGCTTCCAACTTACACATCCATTGATGAGTATGGTAGGGCTTTTACTCCTGCTATGCATTATGGACCTCAACCTAATAGCGCTCCTGTCCCTATACCGAAGCCTTCTACTATAGTGCAACTGCCTACAATAACTGCTCCGGTTAATTTTTACGCGAACAGCAGTAGCGATGAAAGAGAGGTCTGATTATGGAAAATAAGAACAACAGTAATAACAATTTTGCTCAACAGAACCAAACTGTTGATAGAGGGAGGTGGGTTCCCGTGGATGAGAGTACTCTAGGGTTTTCTTTACCACCTCTTCCCTCACAAAGACCTGTTGCAGGGCCTGATGGGGCAATATATTGTATGGGCGAGTCTAGACCAGAACTTTCAAGGGTGCAAGGTAATACTAATAACGCAGTACCTATACCTTCCTCGATTGTTCAAATGCCAGCAATAGTTCAACCTATTGCGCTAGTACCTTATACATCGCAAAATCAACCAATGTTGCAGTACGATCCTTATTCTAGACCAGTCGAGCCTAAATCAACACCTAAATCACCTGTATATGTTAAAAAACCATATAGGGGTGTTAGTGCTTTCGCCTTAATTTTATCGATAGTTACTCTTATTCTATTATTGCTCCTATCTGTTGCTGTTTTCCAAGCAAATGAATCTAGACAAGCATTTGATATGAATGGAGTTGAATCAATTATGGCTATAGGTGATATATTCGGAGTTTCATCATCATCAGATTACAATAACTATATAGTAGCGAACAAAGGAAACGTTGACACAATTAGTAAAATAGTTGTTTATGCATTCCCAATTCTCGTAACACTAATTGCCTTGATACTATTATGTTTAGTATTTAAATATTTGGCTAGATTTGCAAAAAAGCGCTCTCCTAGATGTTTTAGTGTCGCTGCTTTAATCAACATAGTTTTAGTTTTACTTGCACTTGGCGGACTTCTTGCAATGTCTAATTCAGAGGTGGAAGCATCCTTAAGATCCCAAAACCTTACATATTTCTTTAGCGTAATTGGCGAGAAAGCAACTATTGGTTGGGGATGGGGATTACTAGCTGCACTTGTGGGGTCGATTCTCTTATTATTTGTACCGCTTTTTGCCAAAAGAAACGCGTACATTATTGAGAAAGACGATCCATCGAAGAAAACATATGTAATAGAAGACTAATAATGATTCTTTATTTAAGACAGAGTGTATAACAGCACTCTGTTTTTTTATGCAATAATGGGCAATTAATATATCAATTTACTTAGTACTTTGTTTTTTATGCAATAACGGGCAATTAATATATCCA
>CAYMPR010000039.1:3256-8203 GCA_964392385.1 uncultured Christensenellaceae bacterium
ATCAATTTACTTAGTACTTTGTTTTTTATGCAATAACGGGCAATTAATATATCCACTTACTTAGTACTCTGTTTTTTATGCAACAAGGGGCAATTAATATATCAATTTACTTAGTACTTTGTTTTTTATGCAATAACGGGCAATTAATATATCCAGTTACTTAGTAATCTGTTTTTTAATGCAACAAGGGGGGTAACAGTCCTCTTTACTTAGTACTTTGGATAAATAAATTAGCCATGATTTAATAGAGAGTTCGTGGAAGCTTTTGATTAGAGAAGAGAACAAAAAAAGAGTTGAGTGTAGATGAATAACGTTGGAAAAGAGTGCTCTAAGCTATTTGTATTGACAGATTTACGCTTTTAATATATGGTTATTATATTACACTCGCATAATATGCGCGTTTAGAAATGGAGAAACATAAAATGTTTGAGAGAGTCAGAAAACATATAGCTGAATTACTCGGAATAAAGGAAAGTTTAATAACTCCCGATTCAAAATTTGTAGAAGATCTGAATGCAGATAGCCTAGATATTGTTCAAATGCTGATTGTTCTAGAAGATGAATTTAATGTCGAGTTTTCCGATGATGAAATAGCATCGCTAAAAACTGTTGGCGATATCGTTTCGTTTGTTGAGAAAAAGAGTAAATAGGCTGCCAAGTAAGCATTCACCTAAAATTTGGGTTAATGTTTTTGGTATGAGTATAAAAGAAAATTTCATTGACAATAATATTTGTTGATGTTATAGTATAAAAGCACTTTTAAAAGGGGTGCATTTTTTTAGTTGAGATAAGCCGAGAAATGTCGGTTGGAGGTATATTATGTATGATAAGATAGTGCTAGCCTGTACTGAGTGCAAACAGCGTAACTATAATACGACAAAAGACAAGAAGCAACACCCAGATAGGCTTGAAAGAAGCAAATACTGTAAGTTTTGCAAAAAACACACTGTTCATAAAGAAACTAAGTAGGAGGCCGTATGGCTAAGCACAAATATTCCAAGAAGAATGTGGAAAGTCAACAAAAAGAAGTTTCTCTTGAAGGAGCACCTAGTTTAGCTATTCCTGAAACAAAAAATGACGCAACAGCCCAAGTATTGACAAAAAAGGCCAAAAGAAGACAAAAAGCTCAAGAGGTTTTGCCCCAAGCAGATAAGCCTCAAGAAAAGGACAAAAAGGTTGTCACTTCCGATCAATATCGCACTATGTCATCTGCAAAGAGGCCTTCCAAAAAGCCAACATCAGGAAATATGAGGAAAGGAGTGCAGGATAAAAATACTGCACCTAAGCGTATTGCAGCATGGTTTAGAGGCATGAAGGCTGAGCTTAAAGCTGTAACTTGGCCACCTTTTAAAAGTTCTTCTAAAGTAACTGGTGTTTGGGCAAATATTGGTACAGTTTTACTAGTTGTATTGTTTTTCTTGATTATTGTAACTGCTTTCGACACAGGGCTTACTTCACTTTTCAAATTATTGGTAGGTATAGGGAATTAAATATGAGTATATCTGAAGACGCAAAATGGTATGTATTGCATACATATTCAACATATGAGACTTTGGTAAAACAGAGTTTAGAGAATATTATCAAGCAAAATGCTCTTGAAGAATATATTCTTGAGATTAATATTCCGATGGTTCAAGAAACCGTGGAAAAAGATGGCAAGAAGAAGACAAAGCAAGTAAAAAAGTTTCCAGGCTACATATTTTTAAAGATGGTCATGACAGATCAACTTTGGTATTATGTTACTAACACACGTGGAGTAACAGGTTTTGTTGGGCCTGGTGGAAAACCCGTTCCTTTAACGGATGACGAAACAAGAAAAATGGGACTTGAGGAGATACTTGCAGAAGACTTTCATATCAAAGTTGGAGATGAGGTTAAAATCATTTCTGGGATACTGGAAGGCATTAGCGGTGTTGTACAAAGTATTAATATTGAAAAAGAAAAAGTTAAAGTTATAGCTAATATGATGGGTAATAAAACATATGTTGATCTAGGCTTTAACCAAGTAGAAAAAATTATTGCACAAAAATAGTGCAGCGCAGGGAGAGTGTCAAAATATTATATTGTCACTCGTTTGAACCTAATAGTCATGGAGGTATTTGACTATGGCAAAAAAAGTAACCGCAGTTGTTAAACTGCAACTTCCTGGCGGAAAAGCAACCCCAGGACCACCTGTTGGCTCAACTTTAGGCCCTCATGGTATTAACATCCCAGGTTTTACAAAAGAATTCAATGAAAAAACTAAAGAGCAAGTAGGGCTTACTATCCCCGTGGTAATAACGATATTTGCTGATAGGTCATTTAGTTTTATCTTGAAAACTCCACCAGCCGCAGTGCTCATTAAAAAAGCATGTAATATAAATAGCGGTAGTGCAAAACCAAATGTAGATAAAGTAGCAAAAATAACCAAAACTCAACTTCAGGAGATTGCAAAACTTAAGATGGCTGATTTAAATGCAGCAACTGTTGAAGCTGCAATGAGTATGGTTGCTGGTACCGCTCGTAGCATGGGCGTTACTGTTGTTGAAGGATAGGAGGGGGATTTATATGAAACATGGAAAAGCATATGTAGAGTCCTTAAAACTATACAATAAACAACAATCATACGAAAGTAGAGAAGCTCTTAATATAGTACTTCAAACTGCTAAAGCTAAGTTTGATGAAACAGTCGAAATATCAATTAAACTTGGAGTTGATGCAAAACATGCTGATCAACAAGTTAGGGGTATAGTAGTTCTTCCTAATGGTACTGGAAAAACGGTAAGAGTACTTGTAATTGCAAAGGGCGATAAAGCAACAGAAGCCTTAGCTGCAGGTGCTGATATAGTGGGTGCTGAAGAAGTAGTCCAAAAGATTCAGGCAGGATGGACTGATTTTGACGCTTGCGTTACTACTCCTGATATGATGGGACTTGTTGGAAGACTAGGAAAAATACTAGGTCCAAAAGGACTTATGCCAACACCTAAAACCGGCTCAGTCACTATGGATATAGCTAGAGCCGTTAGGGATATTAAAGCTGGTAAAGTTGAATATAGAGTTGACAAAACCTCGATTGTTCACTGTCCAATTGGTAAGGCATCATTTGGAATTGACAAACTTGAAGAAAACCTAGATGCATTAATGGCAGCAGTTATAAAGGCTAAGCCAGCCTCGTCAAAAGGAATTTATCTTAGAAGTGTTGTATTATCTTCGACAATGGGCCCTGGCGTAAAATTGAACTATAAGCAAAAGGCTGCTCAATAATGTATAATTGGTTTGACATAACCATTTATATATAATAAAATTGTATAAATAAATAAGCTTCAAAGACCGTGCGAGCGTAAGCTTAAAACACATAATCGTACGTAGAAGATATGAGCTTTCTAGCTCCGTTCTTTTGCGTAGAACGGAGCTAAATTAATATAGGAGGTAAAAATGTCCCAAACAATTAAGGAACAAAAAGAAGCACAGGTTGCAAAAATTAGGGCAATGTTAGAAAAAGCAAAAGCCTTTGTTATCGTTGACTACAAGGGCTTGACCGTAGCTGAGGATACAGAATTGCGCAATGCGTTTCGCAAGAATAAGGTTAACTATCATGTTCTAAAGAATACCTTATTAAGAATTGCTTTAAACGAACTAGGATATAAGCAATTTGACAAATATCTTGAGGGGCCAACATCTATCGCAATTTCGCTTGATGATGTAATTGCTCCTGCAAAAGTGAGCATTGATAAGGTTTCCACTTTGAAAAAAATGCAAGTAAAGTGTGGAATGGTTGAAGGCAAATTTATGAGCGAGAAAGAATGTGAAGCGCTTTCCAAGTTACCTTCAAAAGAGATGTTAATAGCACAATTACTCAGTATGTTGCTTGCTCCGATTTCATCGTTTGCAAGAACTATTGATGCAATATCACAACAAAAACAAGGGAATTAATTAAATAATTTAAAGGAGAAAAATAAAATGGCAGACATTAAATCATTAGTAGAAAAAGTAAAAGAGTTAACAGTACTTGAGCTAAATGAACTCGTAAAGGCCTTAGAGGCAGAGTTTGGTGTTAGTGCAGCAGCAGCTGTAGCAGTTTCAGGTGGAAACGGAAGTACAGCAGAAGCAGCAGTAGTTGAAGAGAAGACTGAATTTGAAGTTGTTTTAAAGGCAGCTGGAGCACAAAAGATTCAGGTTATTAAAGCAGTTAGAGAATTAGTCTCTGGACTTGGCTTAGTTGAAGCGAAGGCATTAGTTGATGGAGCTCCAAAAACTCTAAAAGAGGGTGTGGATAAAGCTACAGCAGAAGCAATGGCCGAGAAACTACGCGCAGCCGGTGCAGAAGTAGAGATTAAGTAGTAAACACTTTTAGTAAACAATACCGGCAACGATTGTTGCCGGTATATTATTGTATATAAAAATCACGGTAAAACGTGATTTTTTTATTCCGCTACTACATTTAGGTTAAGTATTGCAGAAATATTGGTCATTATCTTTAGTTCGGCTTGATATTTACCCAGATCTTTAATCGTATCTTTTATAACAATCTTTCGTTTATCTACCTCGAAACCTTGTAGAGCTAGTGCTTTTTGAATATCCATTGCAGTTACGCTGCCATACATCTTACCTTGGCCACACTTGACTTTAATCTCAAACAATAGAGAACTGATTTTTTTAGAGAGTTCTTTTGCTTCTAAAGTTTCCTGCTCTAATGCTTTTTGTTCTTTTACTATTCGCTGATTAATTTCATTAATTACAGATGGCGTTGCTTCGATTGCTTTATTTTTGGGAATTAAAAAATTCTTCGCATACCCAATATTAACTTCGATAATTTCACCCTTTTTGCCTTGTCCTGGTACGTTTTCTAGTAAGATTACTTTCATATCTGTCTCCAATAACTTTTGTTATTATGATACTATCATTTAACTATGATTTTTGTCAATTAAGGCTGCCTATATGGATAATTCTTTCGTGCGTTAAAACAGC
>CAYMPR010000040.1:0-2308 GCA_964392385.1 uncultured Christensenellaceae bacterium
TTAAGAAACTAAATATTCATCTCTAATTTTGGAAATATCCTCTTTAGAAAGCCCATATTCTTTCTCAAAATATGTAGTCACATCGTTAAATTTGCTCTCTATAGCTCTAAAAGTAGCATTGATTAGATTTGGAGCAACTGTAAAAAGTGCCTTTGCTTTTTTAACAACTAAGTTTCTGATAAATTTTGGAAGTTTTCTCATAGCGTAGTAGGCGTATTCGGCCTCAAAAGCAGCGCTTTTCATATAGTCTTCGATTATTACTTCTCTTTTCACGCCAAGAAGGGAAAGCAAAATCGCTGTTCCTACTCCCGCTCTATCTTTCCCCGCAAAACAATGTTGCAAAATAGGGGTATCGTGATTTTTAACTGAGTTGATCATAGCTTTATAGCCATCATTATCAAAAGGTAAAAGTGCATAAGTTTCCTCTATATCTTCAAAAGAAACGGTTGAGGCAATTTTTTTAACAACATTTGCTTTTTGTAATCTTAAAAGCTTTTGATTTCTTACTCCAGTAGGATAAGGATTATGGTTTGCCCCAGCTAGAGCATAGGCTTTTGCAGGACCATCGCTTTCATATAAATCTCTATAATCATAAACTTGCTTAATACCAAGAGATTTCAAAAACTCTATTTCCTCAGGGGTTGCTGTGTCCCAGTTTCCACTTCTAAAAAACACCCCAGAGGGAGTTTTTCTCCCATCTTCTGTAGGTAGGTTTCCTAAATCTCTAAAGTTAAAGAATGTTAGCATGCATCCTCCCCAAAAATCTATACCCATAGAATAACATATAACAAATAAGATTTCCAAATATTAGAGGAAAAATACCTGGAATATTTTCTACTTATAGAAAGTATAAATTCATGTATGCACTTTATATCCTCAAATAAAGCTTGTGTCATACTATATAAACATATTCTACCTAGCATCATATTTACTATGCCTAGATAAAATGATACAATTTTATCAGTTTTTAGGCAGTACTGGAGGAGAAAATGAAGCTCAATAAAATCAATCATATTGGTATCGTTGTAGAAGATGCAGATGAAGCATGTGAGAGATATGGCAAAATTTACGGGATAGACAAGTGGTATGAGTTAGATATAAACGATTTAGACCTATGGTATAAAGACAAAAAGCGGGACTGCGAAATTAAATTATATTTCGGAGGTAAAGGCTTTACGAAGATAGAACTCATAGAAACCCACGGACAAGATAATGCATACACGTCCTTTTTAAAAAGACAAGGAGAAGGCATGCATCATGTCATGTATAATGTTAGGAATCTTGAAAAGGCTATATTATCGCTAGAACAAGATGGAATGATGGTAATACAACATGCAACATTCAAATCCGCTGGAGCAAATGTTAGATTTGCATATATGGGCTGGAAAGAGGAAGGAGTAGTTATTGAACTAGTCGAAACCGAGATACTCCCAGGAATCATTAAAGGTGACTTACCAGGAGAATTTGGTCTAGGTAAGGTATCGGGAAGTTATCGAAGAGTTAGATAATCTTTTTCTATCATTAATTAGTCAAACGAATAAAATCATGCACAATGTTTTATAAAAGCATTACTTTTAAATCAATATGGGAGTATAAAAATGGGACTTTTAACAAAAATTTTAGTAAAGATAGCCGCGCCTATTCCTAAGATTGATAGTTTTCAAAAATATCTATTTGTTGGCCCGCACCCCGATGATATTGAGGTTGGAGCGGGAGGAACTGCTGCTAAACTATGTAGATTAGGTAAAGAGGTTAGATTTTTAGTTGTTACTGATGGCGCATATGGAACTGACAAAAAGGAATACGACAAAGAAGAGTTGATAAAGACTAGGCAAGAAGAAGCAACTAAGTCAGCAAATATACTTGGCGCTGCAAAAATTAGTTTTTTACCATATAGAGATGGTGGGGATTATGATGAGAATGAAATAAAATACGACATAATGAAAGAAATACTGGAATTTAAACCAGATGTTGTGTTTTGCCCAGATCCAAACTTAAAAACTGAATGTCATAGCGACCATTTAAAAGTGGGAAGAGCAACTAGTTCTGCTTTTATGTTTAGTTATATCTCAGGTGTTGCCTTTGATAAATTTGGCCTTGATAAGCACGAAGGAAAAGTACTTGCTTACTACTATACGACCGAACCAAATACATACTTTGGCGTTAAAAATCAGGACTTAAAAAAACAGAGTGACGCTATGACTAGTTTTGCCTCTCAATTTAAAGTAGTAAATGGTTTTGATCAATTAAAATATCTTATACTTTACCAGCAATTTAGAGCTTTACGGGCAGGTTTTTGGCATTGTAA
>CAYMPR010000040.1:2408-7997 GCA_964392385.1 uncultured Christensenellaceae bacterium
GCTTAGTTATACGAGGGATATTAATGAACGGCAATAAATTACATACTTTCAAATATAAGCCTACGGTGCACGAAGAAGTGCTTCCGGAGGATAAAATACCAAAAAGAGAATTACTTGCTTACGGTGGTGGCGCCCTAATGGATGGCGGGGGCGGAGCATTAATTGCTTGCGTAATGCTAAAGTACATGACAGATGGGCTTGCAATACCTGCAGCTATTGCTTCAACAATCGTAATGGCATCTAAAATGTGGGATGCAATTTCCGATCCACTTATGGGAAATATCTCGGATAACACAAGAAGCAAAATGGGGCGCCGTCGCCCATATATGATTTTTGGTGGTATTTTAGTTTTTTTTGCGCTAGGCCTATTGTTTTTACCTATCAATGATTTATTCCAGGGACTAACTTCCAAAATAATTTATGTTGCAGTAATGTACATTTGGTTTTGCACTTGTTCAACAATAACGCAAGTCCCATATTCTGCCTTATCGAGTGATATTTCGGCTAGTTTTACAGAGCGAAATAAGGCCAATACAGTTAAGTTAGTCGTGTCAGCATTGTCCGCTGCTTTGTCATATGTAGCTCCATTATTACTCTTAGAGGCGTTTTTAAAGGGACAAGTATCCGATACCGTATTTTGGTTAGTTTTGTTTTTAGCTTTTGGTACATTATTTGGTGCTGGACTATTATCTACGGGTTTATTTGTTAAAGAGAGAATAACGGTTCCATTAAACGAACCGAGGCGAAAGTTTAGTGTTAAAGAATATCTTGTTCCGTTCCAAGTAAAGAGCTTTATTTGGCATTTGCTTATGTATGCTTCAGCCTTCATGTGTGTTGATATGCTAGGCGGCCTTGCCGTTTATTACGCAGCAGATGTTTGGAGAGGTGCGATGCTAGGCTCTATGAATTTTACCTCTGTATTTATTGTTGCTCCCTTGATGGTTGTTGCAATGGCAGCATTTCCACTTATTAGGAAAATAATGATAAAAAAGACCAAACAGTTTGCTTTTAGAGTAGGGCTTCCATTTTATGCTCTCGGTGCGATTTTACTTGCTGTAATGTCTCCCTCATGGGCACCTGCTTGGGTTGCAATTATAGCGACCTCTGTAATGGGTTTTGGATTTTCTGGTGCTCAAACGATGCCTTGGATTATTTTCCCAGACACCGTTGATGTTGCTGAACTAAAACTCGGGTATAGGCCAACTGGTGCTTTTTCAGGTGCTATGACATTTGTAAGGAAACTTGCAAGCGCTCTTGGAATTGGTATTGTTGGTTGGGTACTTCAAGCTGTTGGATATCAAGAAAGCACTACTGATGTTGATATTGTCCAAGGAGATAAAGTACTTTTAACAATCCGCTTACTTTTAGGAATTAGTGTACTTATTTTAGTTATTGTATCTTTTGTCGCTTCTATGCAATACAAGGTTACAAATGAAAAGCTTAAGAGAATTCGCTATTTTAACGAGAAAACCAGCAACGGCGAAAACGACACATTAACCGAAGAAGAAAAGAAAGAGAAGTATGATTTAATTAAAAAACTTGCAGGATAATATGATATTTTTATTGCACATTAACTTATGTATCCTTAACAACTTGATGATTTAACTTGAGTAATTTGAAATACCCCGAAAGGGGCATTTTTTGTTTAATTATATGGGCACATGCGTAAAAGAGGTGTCTAGAAAAAGTACTAAGATGAGTTACGAAAAATAAAAACTAATAAAAACAAAAATAGTGGAGAGTTTATGAGCGAAACCAACCAAGAAAACATTCAACGGGCCCAGACAGTTAGCTTAAACGATGGAATTAGAGAGGAAGATATAATTCCTAAAAAGGAAAGGCTTGCTTACGGAGTTGGGGCACTTATGGATGGAGGTGGAGTTGCATTAATGGCTTGCCTTCTTCTTAAGTACATGACTGATGGTTTAGCTATAGCTGCTGCAGCTGCTTCAACAATAATTATGGTGTCTAAATTTTGGGATGCTATAACGGATCCACTAATGGGAACTATATCCGACAACACTCGCTCTAAATATGGAAGACGCAAACCATATATGGTTGTAGGAGGAGTTCTGCTATTTTTTGCAATTGGAATGCTCTTTTTACCGGTAAACAGGTTCATCCCAACCACTGCAGGAAAAGTTGCCTTTATGGTAATAATGTATATCTTTTATAACACCTGTTCCACCATTACACAGGTTCCATATTGCTCTCTTGCTAGCGATATTTCTAGGAGCTATAAAGAAAGAAATAAAGCAAATACAATCAAGCTCATATTTACGGCATCATCTTCTGGAATTGCATATGTTATTCCCCTTCTCGCAATTGAAGCATATATTGGCGGTAAGATTACCGATATCCAGTTTTGGCTTTTCATATTTTTAGTGTTCGGCACACTTTTTGGAGCTGGTTTAATAATTACTGGGACTTTTGTTAAAGAAAGAGTAACGGTATCAAAAGATGAACCGAAACTCAAATTCAACTTAAAACAATATTTAATTCCTTTTAAGGTAAAAAGCTTTGTATGGCACATAGTTATGTATTCATCAGCATTTATGTGCATGGATATAATAAGCGCGCTTGCAGTGTATTATGCAACAGATGTTTGGGCAGGAGTAACACTTTTTGGGCTGAAATTTTCCTCGATGTTTATTGTAGCTCCACTTATGGTTACAGCAGTACTAGCCTTCCCTCTTGCTAGATATTTGATGGATAAAAAGTCTAAGCAGTTTGCCTTTAGAGTAGGGCTTCCCTGTTATATTTTAGGAGGAATAATGCTTGCCGTTATGTCTCCTGCTTGGACACCTGCATGGCTAGTTCCCTTGGTTGCAGCCCTTATGGGTTTTGGCTTTGGCGGAGCACAAATGATGCCATGGATTATTTTCCCAGATACAGTTGATGTTGCTGAACTTAAACTTGGATATAGACCAACTGGTTCATTTTCTGGGGCAATGACATTAATTAGAAAAGTTGCGGGTGCTCTTGGGGTAGGACTTGTTGGATGGATTATTGATGGAGTTGGATATATTCCTAAGCTCGCAGGGGAAACATTAATACAAACACCTGAGGTTTTACTTTCTATAAGGCTTTTGATGGGAATAGGTATAGCATTATTAATGTCAGTAGCACTGTATGCCTCACTTAAATTTAAGGTAACTAACAAAAAGCTGGATAGAATTAGATATTTTATAGAAAAAGAAAAAGCTGAAGGCAAGGTTTCTTTTACGCTTGAGGAGAAAAAGGAAAAATTCAAGCTTCTAGATGAGCTTGCTGGCTTTACTAAAGAAGAAAAACAGGCAGAAGAAGCCTTAATTGTTGAGTAAAAGCATATTACTAAGTGATACTTTAATTTATCAAATGCTGAAAGTAATTGAGCCAAAAGATAGTAATAAAAATGACCATAAAATGGTGCTCTGAAAAATAAAAAAATTGTAGAGAATTACTTTTGATAAGAGTAATATAATAATATCAATAATTGGAGAGGAAAAATGATAAGACACATTGTAATGTACAAATTTGTAGACAAAAAAGAAGGTATTGTGGAAAAGACCAAGGAAGTTTTGTATTCCATGAAAGGAATAGTTCCTGAAGTTATCGACATAGAAGCAGGTGGAGACTTTCTAGGAAGTGAAAGATCGTTCGATTTCGTACTAGTCGTGACATTAAAAGGGAAAGAGGCACTAGCAAGTTATCAAAAAAACGATTACCATGTGGGTGTTGTTAAAAAATACATGCACTCCATAATGAAAGAAAGTCACTCAGTGGACTACGAAATATAATACCCAAGACTAATAAGCCCTTCCCTGCACAAAATATATTCTTTTAGCGGATTGCAAATCATAGTCTAAAAGATAGAAAATAGTCACGTTAAGGACTATAATATATAATAGAAAAATAATTGCTTTAAAAACGTATAACAAGGAATAGAAAGGACATTGGATGCAAATATGAATAGAGAATATATAGTAGATATTTGCGGGTACAAAGCACATCTGCCAGTTATTAGAATAGCTGAAGGAATTGCAATTGCTTTTTTAAACCTACATGGAGCTCAAGAGCTGACTGAACATTGTGCAAAGCACATTACTAAGCTTATTCCAGGAACAGAAGTGGTTTTAACTGCAGAAAGTAAGGGATTACAGCTTGCCCATTGCGTTGCAAGGGAGTTAAAACAACCTTATTACGCTGTTGCAAGAAAAGCCAAGAAACTATATATGCAAGATGGCGTAGAGGCAACGATAAAATCAATAACAACCCAAGATGAGCAAAAACTATACTTATCTGCTCATGATGTTGCCCTCATAAAAGGCAAAAAAGTAGCTATAGTAGATGATGTTATATCAACTGGCGGGAGTCTCTCGGGACTAGAAAAACTTGTAGAAATGTCTGGTGGAAAGGTCATTTATAGAGCATTTGTTTTGGCAGAGGGAGCAGCAGCAGACAGAAAGGATGTAAAATATTTAGCTACTATTCCTGTTTTTACTTTCTAATCAATCTCAAGCATCATAATATAGACAAAAAAATCGATAGGTTATATATAAAACTAAAAATTGTCTTATCTTCATAAGGACAAAATACATCTTTTTACTGGAAACACTTTATTTATGAGTAGTAAATTTAATAAACTAGACCCACAAAATGCAAATATCATATATGAGTTTTTAGCATCGGGCATTTCTGATGATACTATTTTTTCAAAAGCCACATTATATGCTTGGCCGGAAAATCACGATGTATGCGCACTTGTAGAAAATGACTTCATTTTAATTGCGTATAGGTGTGAGGCGGGAAGGCGAATTTTTATGTCTCCGCTAGTAAAAAGAAAAGAAGACTTCCTTAAAGCAGTGCAAACACTTGAAACTCATGGGGTAAAAATCATCTCTCAAGTCAATGAATGGCAAGCGGAGTTATTAAAAGAGCAGGGGTTTGAAATTAAATATTGGGAAGATAGAAGCGAGTATTTATATAACACGGAAGACATGATAGAGCTTAAAGGCAAAAAGTATCACGCAAAAAGAAATTATATTAATGGGTTCAAATACGACTACATATACAGAGAATATAATGGCTCAAAAGAAGATAGAGAGGGCATTTATGATCTTTTTAGATTAAATATGGAAAATAGACTAGAAAACGAAATAGAGATCAAGATGGAGCATTTGCCAGGGCATCCAGAAAAAATTGACTATATTAAAAACACCTCCGAAACTGAAATTACAGCAATTGATAGAATACTCACTAATTATGAGTTTTTTAATGTTAAAGCAGATGTGCTTCTAATTGATGGAAAGATAGTTGGCTTTGTTGCAGGAGAAATTCTTCCCAACGGCATAGGTGGTATGTACTTCGAAAAAGGAGATATATCCTATAGGGGGATTTATCCATTTATAGATAATCTATTTTGCAAAACACATTTTCAAAAAGATGACATTAGATTTGTAAATAAGCAAGAAGATATGGGGATTCCCGGACTTAGACAATCAAAAGAAAGCTACTACCCCGTTAAAATGGCCAAGCTATTCTCGGTAAGAAGAAAATAGATATATTTATAACTACACTATTCTTAGAAATGGATTTTTCATGTTTTAT
>CAYMPR010000041.1:0-4528 GCA_964392385.1 uncultured Christensenellaceae bacterium
AGAGTTTTATATTGCTTGACACTTATTTTATATATAAGATATAATGCAATAGCTTGTAGCACCATGGGATATGTCACGAAAAAAATAGTAAGCTATAGGCTCAAAATGATTAAAAACTCAACAGGAGAAATAAAATGTTAAGAACTTTTCAACCAAAAAAACGCCACAAGAATAAAGTGCATGGATTTAGACAAAGAATGAAGACACAAGGCGGCAGGAGAGTACTCTCTAGACGCAGAAGAAAGGGAAGAGCGGAACTAACTCAGCATTCAGTATACTAAGACATGTTAAAAGCCTATCGTCTGAAAAACAGAGGAAGCTTTACTTATATCTATCGCAAAGGCACGTCGGTCGGATCTCCAATATTAACCTTAATCTTTGTTTCTGCCCATGGTATCAAGCTAGGTGTTAGCGTAAGTAAAAAAGTAGGCAAAGCAGTAGTAAGAAACAAAGTTAAACGAAGAATAAATGAATGCTTCATGCGCCTTGGCCCATCTATTACAGGGGGATATAACTACATAGCTGTAGCTAAAGAAGGAATAGATAAAGCCACCTTTCAAGAGATATTAGATACGATGGAAAGGCTCCTCAAAAAAGCAGGACACATAAAAAAGCAAGAAATTAAAGAAGCCTTTAAGCAAGATTTTGGAAGCCCTAATGCAGTCGTTTTGGATCCCGAGAATACGAGCGTAGAAAACGCCAATCCCCAAGAATGAAAAAGATTTTTAGAGCATTTATTATTTTATATAAAAAGACATTGTCTCCCTTTATCGGAAGAGAATGCATTTATACCCCCACTTGTTCTATGTATATGTTAGATGCTGTTGAGAAATATGGCATTATCGTTGGCATATTCAAAGGGATACTAAGAATACTAAGGTGCAATCCGTTTGCTAAAGGTGGATTTGACCCCGTTAAGGAAAATTTCTACGGCAAGGCAAAGTGGTTACTGTAAAAAAGAGTCATAGGCAAGTATAGGAAAACTTCCACGGCAAGGCAAACTGGTTTCTGTAAATAAGAGTCATAGGCAAAGTGCTTGATGGAAGCGCTAAAGAAAAAACTAATATAATTACCATTGTAATGATTCGATATTTTATAAGACCAATAATAAATAGACAAATTAATGGATAAGGAGAAAAAATGGGGGCATTGCTCGCAACAGAACTAAACCTGATAGGTAAGTTGATATACAACTACTTATTTAAGTGGATTGCTACGTGGGGCAGCGATTCAGAACTACTTGGAGCATTTGCTCTAACGGTTATTATGTTTACCTTATTTTTAAAGGTTTTAACACTACCTTTAGATATTTGGCAAAAGAGTGTAACTAGAAATAACGGCAAGAAAATGGCCATTATGCAACCTGAGCTTGAAAAGGTTCAAAGGCAATGTGGAGACAATAAGCAACTATATGCCCAAAAGCAAAGAGATTTATATAAAAAGTACAAATATAAAACTCTTGCAGCCTGTCTACCCAGCTTAATTACTATGGCAATATTTTTTACTATATTCTCCGGCTTTAATAGTTCCGTTAGATATCATAACAGCGTAGTGTTTGATGAACTACAAGTAGTTTTTGATACAACCTATCAAGACACATATACAACAGAAACAAATGGCGGAAAAACAGCATCCGAAGCGCTTATTTTAGCTACTGATGCCGCTGAAGAAGCAGTACTACTAGAATATAAACCCGAAAAGTTTTTATATATCACCAACATATTTATGCCAGATAGTTGGAAAAATCCTATTCCTGATGTAAATACATATGCGGGAACTGGAATGGGTAAACTCGGAATAGCCGATGTTGACAGGATTAAATACGAACAAGTTATGTCCCCGATTATTGAGGAATATAACCTAACTGATACCGGAAAGAGTAGATGGAATGGCTATTTAATATTGCCAATTCTTACGCTACTATTAGGTATTGCGACCTCAATTCTTTTAAAGCCACCAGAACAACCTAAAATGCCGGGACAGACGGATGATCAGATAAAGGCACAAGCAAAGACAAATAAGATGATGACATATTTAATGCCTGCTATGATGGGAATTTTCTCCTTATTCTATAGCGCTGCATTTACGTTATATATGTTTGTTAACAGCTTAATCTCTACAATCTTTGGCCTGTTATATAATGTCATTACCAAGAAAATCGATGAGAAAGAAAAAGATAAGCTCATGAGTATAACAATAAAGGACTAATAAGGCTCATCTCAAAGCCAATTCCTCTAATTTAGCGGAGAAAAAGCTTACGATAAATAGAAAAATCCCTAAAAAGCAAGCATTGTAATTCCCAAAATACTGCAAGAAATAAATGTCGCTTATGCGGCAAGTAAGGAGATAGAAATAAATGAAAAATGAATTCGAGTACAAAGATGAAACAGTAGAAGGTGCAATAGCTCAAGGACTTCTAGATCAAGGTCTTACCGAAGAAAACGCTCTAATTGAGGTTGTTTCCGAAGGTGGTTTGTTTAAAAAAGCAGTAGTAAGAGTAACCCCCAAAGAAAAAGACGCAATAGTAGAAGTAGAAGAAGTTGCGGAAGAGGAAACAGTAACACTTGAAATTACAACTGAAGATGAAACAGATTTTTCTAATCTCGCTCCAGAGGTAATTGAAGAGGTAAAGGCAAAGGCATTCTCTTTTGTGAAAGGGCTTATTGAGTTAATGGGAGTTGATTGTGAAGTCGCAGTTAATGTAAGTGAAGATGCTATCGTCATTTCTATTGATGGCCCAGAAGCTAGAATAATCATTGGAAGACGCGGAGAAGTACTAGATGCAATTCAATTTTTAGCCCTCACTATTGGAAATAAAGAGCATAGAACCTTTGCAAGAGTAACCGTTGACGCTGAAAACTATAGGGCAAAAAGAGAAGAGAGTTTAAAAAGAGTCGCCGATTCATATTCCAAGAAGGCAATTAAGTATGGCGAAATCGTAGAACTAGAGCCCATGAACCCCTTTGAAAGAAGAGTTATTCATACTGCTCTTCAAGATGATAAGACAGTGGTAACAAGATCAGAAGGCGAAGGAAGAGATAGACATATAATTATCGTTCCATTAGATGAAGACGGCAAAGAAATTACAAAAAGACAAAGAAAATCATATAACGACAATAACAACTATGGAACTTCTTCCGACTTTAGAAAGAGTGGCGCTGGTAGAATGAAGACATATGGCGGCCCTAAGAAGAGATTCTAAAACTTGTATTAAACACTTACTCTGGTATAATACCAAACACAACATAGTTAATAGAGTAATAGAGATAGAATCTAAAAATAAAAACACATAAAGGCATAGAAAAGTGAAGATAGATACCATTGTCGCCGCGGCAACGCCGATGGGACACTCGGGCGCGGTAGGAATAGTTAGACTTAGTGGACCTCGCGCAAAGAAAATAGCTGAAGAGGTATTTTCATCTAGCGAACTTAATTTTAATACGATAGATCCATATAGGATGTATCTAGGCAAACTAACAACTAAAAACTTTACAGATAGGGCGTTTTGCGTATATTGCAAGGCGCCTAAATCATATACCGGAGAAGATGTCGTTGAGTTCCATGTGCATGGTGGAACTACTGTTATAAAGGGCGTTATTAGAGAGCTAATAGATAGAGGATGTAGACCAGCAGAAGCTGGAGAATTTACAAAAAGAGCCTTTTTAAACGGAAAGATGGATCTAGCTGAAGCAGAAGGGATAGTTGATATAATTAATGCAGAAAGCGAAGCCGAGATAATGCAAGCATATAGGCTAATGAGTGGTGAGGTTTCAAAAACTATTACCAATGCATCTTGTTTACTCCTTGATGCTGCCTCAAATATGGAAGCGGGACTAGATTACCCAGAAGAACTTGAAGAAGATGTAAAAGCACCCAGTCTAAAAGCACTTAAGAAGGCCAAAGAAGAACTTAAACAAGCACTTAAAAACTCAGAAAACAGAAGATATATTACTGATGGTATTAATATTGCATTAGCGGGACTTACAAATGTAGGAAAATCTTCTTTAATGAACGCACTCCTTAAAGACGATAGGGCAATAGTTACAGATATCCCGGGAACTACAAGGGATGTTTTAAAAGAGAGCTTTATGCTTGATGGCATAAAAGTAAATATCCTAGATACTGCAGGAATTCGTGAAAGCCTTGATAAGGTCGAAAAAATAGGGGTTGAAAAGGCAAAAAAAGCCATAGAGAGTGCAGATTTAGTTCTCTTTATTATGGATGCATCTTTGCCTATAACTACGGAAGAGACTAAGCTTTATTCGCTTATTTCCCATAAAAAGCATATCCGTATAGAAAACAAAGAGGATATATTAAAATATCCAAGAGAAAAAGATATTTCCATATCAGCCTCAAAGGGCAAAAACATCGATAAATTAATATCTTTAATACTAGAAAAAACTGATGTTAAATCAGCAATAAATAACCAAATACTAACGCGCGAAAGGCATATCTATGCCGTTAAAGAAGCAGAAAAGAGTATATCCTCAGCCATTAAAAACTTTAACCAAGTTACTCCAGATTGTAC
>CAYMPR010000041.1:4628-7739 GCA_964392385.1 uncultured Christensenellaceae bacterium
ACAAATAGCAATAAAACATATGATGCAATAGTAATTGGAGCGGGACACGCAGGCGTTGAAGCTGCGCATGCCCTTGCGAAGCTTAATCATAAAACCTTACTAATATCACTTTCTCTTAATGCCATATCTTTTATGGCTTGTAATCCAAATGTAGGCGGTACTGGGAAAGGTCATTTAGTTAAGGAAATTGACGCCCTAGGTGGTCTTATGGGCGAAGTAGCAGATATAGCTACTATTCAAACAAGGATGTTAAATCTAGGAAATGGCCCAGCAGTCCATAGCTTAAGAGCTCAAGTGGATAAGAACCTATACCACAGAACCATGAAAAGAAAGATAGAGGAAATAGCTAATCTCGATATTTTAGAGGGTGAAGCAAAAGACATTTTAGTTGAAAACGGAGAAGTAGTAGGGCTTGTTACGGGACTTGGTGACACATATTATACAAAGGCAATTGTTATAGCAACAGGGGTATATTTAAATGCCTCAATAATCACTGGAGACCACGTAGAAGCAACGGGGCCTGCTGGATTTAAGGCTAGTACATTACTAACCAGTAGCCTTCTTAATCTAGGTATAGAGATAAGAAGATTTAAAACAGGAACTCCTCCAAGGATTTTGGCGTCATCAATTGATTTTTCTAAAATGGAACCCCAATATGGCGACATTGGGAACCCTGCATTTAGTTCTTTAACCGACAAGCCTGTACGCAATGATCACCCATGTTATCTTACTTATACTAATCAAACTACCCATAAGATTATTCTTGATAACCTAGATAGATCCCCTTTATATAACGGAAGCATCAAGGGCACAGGTACTAGATATTGCCCATCTATTGAAACCAAAGTAGTCAAGTTTATGGATAAAGAAAGGCATCAAATCTTTATCGAGCCAGAAGGTGCAGAGACCCACGAGATGTATGCACAGGGAGTTTCAACGAGCCTCCCATATGACATCCAAGAAATGGTGGTTCATTCAATTTCTGGTCTTGAAAACGCAAAGATAATGAGATACGGGTATGGGATTGAGTATGATTGCATTAATCCACTTGAACTTCTCCCATCACTTGCCTTTAAAAAAGTTAAAGGTCTATATTCAGCTGGGCAAATTAATGGAACTAGTGGCTATGAAGAGGCTGGAGCACAGGGTCTTATGGCAGGAATTAATGCAGCTAGGTTTTTAGAAAATAAAGATCCCATAGTATTAAGAAGAGACCAAGCATATATTGGAGTGCTAATTGATGATTTAGCAACTAAAGGCACCAATGAGCCATATAGGATGATGACTTCAAGGGCAGAAAATCGCTTAGAGTTAAGACAAGATAATGCAGACATTAGGCTAACTGAATTGGGCCGAGAAATTGGTCTAGTAGATGATTATCGCTACTCATTATTTACTAATAAGCTTCTTGAATTAGATAAAATTCGCGAAACGCTCAAGGAAAGATATAAACTTAGCGATGTTTTACATATATATGAAAAGCGCGGGGAAGCAATCCCAAAAACCACCACAGTTTCAGCAAAAGAAATGCTAAAGCGTAACTATATAACATCTGAAGATCTAGCATCTATCTCCAAAACCTTCGCATCATTTGCCCTTTCAAACATAAAGCTTGTTGAAACGGAGCTAAAATATGAAGGATATCTTCTTAAAGAAAAACGCACCATTAAAGAATCATTACGCCTTGAAGAAATGCCCCTATCTCCTAATCTCGATTATTCCAAAGTAGCAGGGCTTAGAAACGAGGCAAAACAAAAACTTGAAAAAGTAAAACCCTTAACCCTTGCCCAGGCCCAAAGAATAAGTGGTGTTAATCCAGCAGATATTACTGTTTTACTCTTGCATCTTAGAAAAGCAAGTTCATTATCCAAACACAATACAATAATTGAATGAAGAATAAATAAAATAGATCTAAAGTTATTGTGCTTAGTATTTAAAGAATAATTAAGTACATAATAATATATTCAGTGGGGGAAAAATGAGAAATAAAGTTATTTTATCCATAATTCTAATGGTCGTAATTCTATTATTATCACTAACTGCTTGTGGAGAGCCAAAATTTGGGGTGCAGTTAATGGTAGATGGAGTACTTTTTCAAGAAATCAAAACTAAAGGAAAAGAGACAATAGAAATCCCTGCAGATCCCGCTAAAGAAGGATATACCTTTGCTGGTTGGTATCTAGATGAAAACACATGGCAACAAGCATTAACTGCGGACTATCTAACGGAAGAAAGGCTAAAGGAAAATCTAACAGTATATGCAAAGTGGACGATTAACCAGTATACAATTACATTTAATTCAAATGGGGGCAGTGAAGTTGCAACTATAACTGGGGATTATGCAAGCGAAATAAGCGAACCCACTCCCCCAACTAAGACAGGAAACGTTTTTCGTGGCTGGTATTTAGATGAAGCCTTACAAAGCGCATATACTTTTAGCACAATGCCAGCAGAGAATCTAACTTTAAATGCCGAGTGGTTAATTAAACATTACACAATTAGATTCGACTCTAATGGGGGTACAGCAGTATCAACGATTAATCAATTATATGCAAGTGAAGTAATAAAACCCGCAAATCCGACTAAAGAAACATACGCATTTGTTGGCTGGTATTTAGATGAAGCCCTGCAAAACGAATACACTTTTAATACCATGCAGGCTGCGAATGTATTTCTATATGCCAAGTGGGAGATTGGACAATACACGATTTCATTTAACTCAAATGGTGGTAGCTCAGTTGCATCAATTACCCAGGAGTATGCAACAACAGTATTAGCCCCCTTAGAGCCAACGAAAGAAGGAGTTACATTTAGTGGCTGGTATTTAGATGAAGCCTTGCAGAACAAATATACTTTTACCACTATGCCCTCTAGCGACATGACACTATTTGCATTATGGAAAGAACCAACAGAGGGATTAGTATATACCTTAATTAACTCTGACACGGAATACGAGGTATCAAAAGGTACCGCAAGCGATTCAAATATAGTAATTCCAAAATTCTATAACGGTAAGATGGTAACGGGAATTGGGTACGAGGGCTTTAAAGATTACAGTAGTTTAACAAAGATCGAACTCCCAAGCAGTTTATTAAGTATTGGGAACCATGC
>CAYMPR010000042.1:0-7729 GCA_964392385.1 uncultured Christensenellaceae bacterium
ATTATAGTAAACTATAAATTATTTTACGAAGTTCATTAAATACTTTACTCGCGCGCGTATTGATTTAGATAAGGGTATATGATAGACTAAAAGTCAGCAATATATTCTATAGAATGTATATTTGTGGTTAATTAGTATGATTATTTTTTAATGGTTAAGTAGTTATTTTGGGGTTAACATGAAGTTAAAAATTATAGGAATAGTATTATTAGTTTTGATTTTTGGGCTAGTAGCTGTAGTTTTGCCATCTTGTAAACCTGAAGATGAAATTGTAAATGTAGCGCTTACTGATGCTATAAGTAAAACTAAAGAAGTAGAAAACAAAAGTGTAAATAGCACTATAAGTTTAACCTTAATTGCTTACGATGGAGAAGGGAACCCCATGAGGGTTACTATGCAATTAGGCTTTGACAGGGTCAGAAAAGATGGGGTTATTTATATCAGAGGTAATATGGGGATATCAGAATTTATTTTGTCGCCTT
This sequence comes from uncultured Christensenellaceae bacterium, assembly GCA_964392385.1. Classification (GTDB taxonomy): domain Bacteria; phylum Bacillota; class Clostridia; order Christensenellales; family DTU072; genus MWEH01. Next base: position 483 of record CAYMPR010000042.1, read on the forward strand.
CTATTAACGCTCTAGTAACTCTTGGATTATCGAGGGTAGAAAACCCTGATCTTAGAAAGTTTATTAGGGGAGAAGTTAAAGGAGAATTTGAATTAGGATATAAGGATGGAACTGTAAATGGAAGAGCGGATATTTGTGCTCTTGGCGAAGAACCAGACTACAAATATGCTTTTAGCGAAGAGGAGCTAAGTTTATTTATTGGCGCGGGATTTGCTGATATTTTAGCAGAACAGGAAAGTGCATCCTTTGACTATATTAAGGAGATAGACATTCTAAATACTGTTATGGAGCCCATTGTACCCACGGTTGATTTTGCTACCATGGAAAATACACTAGGTGGTGACATAAATATAGGCACTGGGCTTTTTAATTTTCAATACTCAATTTCTGGTGGAAGCCTTTTAGATATAATCTTAGCCGAAATAAACGAAGTCTATGGCCAATATCTGTTAAATTTAGATGCAGAGGACCTTGCTTGGGTGCAAAACGTTTATGATTCATATTACGATATGGCTAAAGGTTGGATAACTATTGGAGACACTATTTATACTGGATCTGCAAATAGTGAGGGTTATTTATTGTCATCAGGCTATGAAACGAGAGTAACTATAAAAATACCCGATGCGGATGTAGTTAAGATTGGAACTGAACTTGATTTAGCTGCAGAAAGTGAAATCACTAATTTACTAAAAACTCTACATAATTTTGTGTCATCGGAAAACGGAGTTGCAAATATTACAGAAATCAGCTTTGTGTTAAATATCCAAGAAACATATGGATACACCCCTGAAATTGATTTAAATAGTGAAATATTCACCCCCGCTTCAGTTTCCCTTGATGGGCGAACAGTCTTTAGAAGAGAAGTCGAGGGCGATGGGTTTAGTTGGATTCCATATGGTGGTGACTTTGCATAGAGGCTGAGGACTTTGGGCTAGTTGCATTTATTATGGTGAAGACTTTGAATAGGGGCCGAGGGATATGGGTTTAGTTGGATCCATTATGGTGTGGACTTTGAATAGGGGTCGAGGGTGTATTGGTTTAGTTGAATTCATTATGGTGGGGACTTTGAGAAAAAGGGATTTTGAAAAGGACTAAATTAAGAAAACCCTATCCATTTGTAAACAAACGCCTTTAAAATATCGTTATAGTTAAAAATATATCCGTATCTAAACAAAAAAATTGGAGAAATATGCTTTCTAAACTCAGTGTTAAAAAACCTCTCCTTATCGTCGTTGTTGTAATTATAGTTATAGCACTAGGCGTAGTTTCATATTTAAACACCTCGGTAGATTTACTTCCTGAGATGGATTTACCCTATATTATTATAGTTACTGTATTTCCTGGTGCAGTTCCAGATGTTGTCGAAAAAGATATTACAACTCCCATTGAGTCCTCGGTTGCAAAAATTTCTGGGATAAAGAAGATGACCTCAACTTCTGCTGAGCATTACTCAATGATAACCCTTGAACTAACAAGTAATGCAGATGCATCTGAAGTGAAGCAGGATATAGAATCAGGGCTTAAACTAATAACACTCCCAAGCGATCCATTAAGACAAGAGCCTATAATAATTGAAATTAGTGCAGCGCTACTACCCATGATGACACTAAGTATTGGGGTTGCAAATGAAACAATAGAAAATGTTTCGGACTATCTAGAGGGGATTGTTTCAAGAATTGCAGCAGTAGATGGAGTTGCTTCCGCATCTCCTAATGGGCTGGTTTCTAACTTAGTTTTTATGAATCTTAATAACGCAAAAACATCGGAAGCCTTTTTAACGGGAACACTTGATGACTTTGGAATAGAACTTAAACTATCTGAAAGTCAAAAAGACTTGGTTAGAGAAAACCTTCAAGAAATTGTCGAAGATGCTAAAACTGATGAGACTTTGTCTACCGATGGAGAAGTGGATCCCGAAAAGGTACTAGATAGATTAATTGAACAACTAGAAGAAACGCAAGGGGAAGGAACTAGTGAAGAAAATCTTATCTCTAGCTTAATTTTACCCGAATTAAAAAATCCAAATAGTGAGTTTAGAAGAGCGACTATTGATGCTATAGATCTAGCGCTTGATAATAGTTTCATGCTTGAAGATGGCGTGGAAAACAAGAAGGTGTTCGGAGATACCGTTGATGCGATTTTCTATCAAGGTATGGTAACTCTTGCTTATGGATACACAAGAAGTTTGCTTTCTATGATAAATGCTGAAATTTTGTCCCAAATTATTATGGCCCAAGATTTTGATATGCCCGCAGGAAGCATAAAAGAGGGAGCAACAAGTTTTGTTGTTAAGATAGGTAATAATATTAACTCTCGAGAAGAATTTTTAAATACCGCTGCTGTAAGTATAGATTTAGGCGAAATAATCGAGGAATATATAACTCAAATAGAAATGATTTTAACTGTACTTTCGTATACTGCTGAAGATGGTGTTTATACAATTACTGACAGTAATATTTCGGATATTTCGGAAGAGCTTGCTAGAACTGCTGAACAAGTAGATAACTACGCAGAATGGGTAATTGATAATATAGTTAGCGATTTTACTTATTCAAATTTATATATGTCTGATTCAGCTAAAAACTCTTGGCAAACAGCAATTGAAGCAAACACTAATTACCAAGATCTAATTTTAAATTGGGATGAAGAATTACCTATAGAATGGCGAACACAAGTTCTTAAGCTAGTTAAAGATTTAGAAATATATCTTCCAGATGAAACAGTAATTGCAGAGCCTCTTCTTTGGGATAACACATATACTGAGTATTATTCTTCAGAAATTGATAGCGCTGTAAAAGACAGTTCGGATGGGAGGATATTAAGAGCAGATTATGCAACGGATGAAGAGTATAAAGCTGCATTTATAGAAGAAGCCTCAGATTATATTATAGAGGTTGCAAATAATTTCTCAGTTTTTAGCTATGCCTTATCACCTGAACAAGTGGAGGCATGGAGGACATTAATTACAACAGACACTACTCTTCAAAACAATCTACTTACACTAAGTAATGACATTCATTGGCAAAAATATGTTTTGAGATATGTGTTTAATAACGATATTTATCCCACAACTACTGCTGGTTGGACAGCTGCTTACACAGCGTATTACGATAACTCACTCCAATCAACCCTAACTGCATTAAATGTAGGTAGACCTAGTGGTAATCAAGAATATGCTGAATGGATAATTAACTCACTTGCAAACAGAGTCCCGAATACTGAATATTACCTAAGTGGCTCTTTTTGTGATGCTTGGGTTGCAGCCTTAAGGGATAATGCAGAGTTTCAAACTATGGTATCAAGTATATCTAATGTTGATAATTGGCAGTATGTTGCTATGAACTATATGTCTACTAATAAAGCACAGGCTCATGTTATTCCAGAAGGAACTACTATTACTTCAGCAAGACTTTGGTCAGCATATAAAACAACTTTTGTAGGAGCACTGGACGCTAGCATAGCACAGTTTTCTGCTTTTGAAGGAAGAGTAAATGCAATAAGAGAATCGATGGGTGAAGAAGAGTATGATTCCTTTATTGGAGTAATGTCTGGAAGAAGCGCAGAGGACATTAACAATTTAATAGTTTCTGTTATTGAAGTAATGCAAGACTATGGTGGAGAGGGTGCTGTTGTGACTACTCAAGACCCTAATACACTAGAAAACACATATGATATCGATGTAAATATTTTAAAGGCGACCATAAGGGATGAAACAGATTCATTAACAGTTGATCTAAAACTTGGCGATATCGCCGATATGATTTTTTTAAATGATTCATCAAAGCTTATTACTAGATTACTAATTAATGATGGTCAAGGAAATTTTAGCTCAAGTTCATCTGTTGTTATTACTATTGAAAAAGAAGCCGATGCCTCAACAACCGAGGTTTCTGCAGCAATAAAAAGTTTACTGCAAGCGGTAAAGGGCGAAAAAGCTGATTTTACATATACCATAATTTCCGATGATGGCGAAATGATAGGGTTTATGATGAATTCAGTAATCGAAAGTTTGCTATATGGCGCTCTCCTTGCTGCTGCTATTTTATTAATTTTCTTTAAGAGATTAAAACCCACAATTGCAGTATCTATTTCCATAGTCTTCTCAGTAGTTTTCACTTTTGTTTTGATGTATTTTGCTGGAATTACCCTAAATATTGTTTCAATGGGTGGTTTAACGCTAGGCGTTGGAATGCTGGTTGATAATTCTATTGTGGTTATTGAAAACATACAAAGGTTACGATTACAAGGAAAGACGCGATTTGAAGCAGCGATTCAAGGTGCTAAGCAAATGACTGGTGCCATCTTTGCTTCTACATTAACCACTATAGTGGTATTTTTGCCTATTGTATTTATTAGTGGCCTGGTTAGGGAAATATTTACAGATATGGCCTTAACGGTGTGCTTTTCACTTCTTGCCTCATTATTTGTTGCTTTAACAGTAATCCCTATAGCTACAGCCTATACAATAAAAGAACTCCCAAGAGGAGATAAGAAATTTCTAAAAGCCATTAAGAAGGCATATGTCAAGTCATTGAATTTCTCATTAAACAACAAATGGCTTGTATTATCGATAGCTATTATTTTGTTTGTTGGAATGACAGTAAGTGGCTTTATGTTTTCAAAAACAGAAGTATTTCCTAAAACATATATGGGTTCTGTTAGTGTTGATTTTAAGATAAATAAAGATGCAATTGATGAAATGAATTTTGGGCTCTCAGTAATGGATGAAAACTATATAACTTACGAGGACGCACAAGCAGAAATTGTTGCTAAGGCAATTGATATATTAAACAACTATAACGATGTTCAATCGGTTGCTATCTATTCTGATACAGGTATGAATGTAGGGGGATTTTCCATAGGGGCAGGAGCTTTATCGGCGTCACTATCACTAGTCCCTGAAAAGCAACGTACCATGGACCCATTTGTTCTTTGTGATGATATAGAAAGGGCACTAAATGCTGCGGGTGGAACTCTATTTAGTACAAATGTTTCAGTAAGTTCAATAATGTCATTTTCTGGCGCACTTGCAGATACTGAATATAGTATTTATGTATATGGCAATGACTATGACTTGATGATTGAAGAAGCAGATAAATTGTCAGAAGCTATTACCGATTCTGAAAAGATTCTTTCAGTTAGAAAAAATGTCGATACAGCAGCTGAGGAATATAAGCTAACTGTTGATAAAGATGAAGCTTCAAAGTTTGGTTTAACAACTGGTCAAGTTTACTTGCAAATTTCCGAGGCACTAGCTACCGTTTCTTCATCTCACACTTTAAGATTATATTCTGATGAAACAAACTCCATAAAAACCGACTACGACGTAATGATTTATTCCGAGCTTTATGAAAACACAAGTTGGCATTTGGCGAGTTTAGGCACTGCACCTGTCAAAGTTTTTACAAATAACAATTATGATTATTTGGGAATTAATAATGAGTACCAAATTAAAAACACAACAGGGGGCACTTTATTTATTAATGACAATGGGGTTGTTGTAACTGTTCCTTCCGAAGGAATGATACCTGTAAGACTAAGTGGTAATAATTTTGTTTATGAATATGCTAGTGTTACCAAAAACGACTTGAACTTACACGATATTGAATATATCCCAGTTGAACTCCCAATATTAAATATGACACAGTATTATTCTGTTAAAAGGGATGAGATTGATCTCCTTACACTAAATATTGAAGGAAGTGATATCCTAGGAACGGGAGCGGCAACTAGAAGCGTTCCACTATATAAATTACTTACAGAAGATTGTTTTGAAAAAGATACTGAAGGGAATGTTTTATATAGAGCTGGAATAAATGAAAATATCCCCGCAAAACTAATAAAAACATCGGGATATTCTGGAATAAAACACACTGGGGGAAGAAAAGTTATTACTCTAACTGTTGAGTATGATGGGGCATTTACCGAGGAAGAGGCGGTTAGCGATATTAATGAAATAGTAGCAGTATATAACCAAACAAAACCTTCAACAATATCAGTAGATACTTTAGAGGCTGAAGGAATACTCGATGAGGTATTTAATAGTTTGTACCTTATACTTGGCGCCGCGATACTTCTAATATTTTTAATAATGGTTGGACAGTTCCAAAGTTGGAAAAAACCATTTATTGTAATGTTTACAGTTCCGCTTGCTTTTACTGGCTCTTTTGCCTTAATGCTTGCTACAAATACTAGTATAAACATAATGTCGCTAATTGGAATAATTATTTTAATGGGAGTAGCTGTAAATAACGGAATTGTTTATGTTGATTATGCCGATAAGGTTATTGAGAGTGGAGTAGATAAAAGAGAAGCTCTTCTAAAAACCGGAGTTGATAGATTACGCCCTATACTTTTAACGGCTCTTACAACAATATTTGCCATGATAATTATGGCTACTAATAGGTCGGATTATGGGTTGCTACTTGCTCCTATAGCTATAGCCATGGTAGGTGGCTTAACTTATGCAACATTTGTAACCCTTTATGTTGTGCCAATCGCGTATGATATAGTTAATAGAAAATATAAAATCCCAGAAGAATTCAAAGCTTTAAAGGATGCAAATATCGATCAAATTGATGAAAATAATATTTTTGATGAAACTGATACTTATTACTCACAAGAGATAGAAAAAGTTTTAAAAGGCCGTCAAAGGTATATTATCCCACCACTTAAACATAATATAGCAATAAGGAAAAGAAAAAACCATCTTCTTGAATCTGACATTATTTCGTTATCATTACTAGAGGCTAAGACATATAACCGTTCTATTAGCCAAGAACGAGCAGATACCAACTCAAATGGAGAAGAACAAATAGATAGCAACTCAACTAGTAATTCTAGCATTGAAATTAGCGATGGATCCATAGAGGAACAAAGCCAAATGGGGCAAAGCAAAACTGAATTAGAACCTGATGTAAGCGAAACAGATAAAGAGAAAGAGTAATTATACAAGACTGAATTAGAAGCTGATATAAGCGAATCAGATAAAGAATAACATAACGGAGGAATCAATTATGAATATTCCTTTTGAAATCAAAAGTGCGGTAGAAAATAGGCGCTCCATAAGAAGCTACAAAACGGATGCCCTGGAGATAGAGGCTTTTAATGAATTGGTGTCTTTTTCGAAAAATCCACCCTTACCTTTTGCTCATACCACCGAAATAAAGTTTTTTAAAAGTGACCCCACTAAAGAGTTGTTCTATACATTTAATTCCCCGGAAGACAATATGGCTTTTATTTCCGAA
>CAYMPR010000043.1:0-7268 GCA_964392385.1 uncultured Christensenellaceae bacterium
GGCATCCGAAGAAGACCTCCGGATGGTCTCAAACAAACCATTTGAAGAAATAATCCAGTCTTTTTTTGCTTTTTCGGAAACTTTGAGTGTTGTCATTTTGACAAAAGGAGAAAAAGGTAGCGAGCTATATACCAGAGATGGCAAAGTCTTTTATTCCAGAAAATATGACACACCTGTTGTCGATACAACAGGGGCAGGCGATTGCCTTTTTGCCACCGCTGTGTTACTTCTTTCTAAACACATATATAATTATCAAGAAATAATTGATATTTCCACCGCTGCTTCTGCGCTCCAGATGCAAGAACTTGGTAGCATTGCAGGGATCCCTTCGTTAAAACAATTAGATGATTTTTTAGAAAAATACGTGTAAAAATACTGTCGTTGCCTTGATCGCAACTCAGAATGCAACATATGTTTTATTGCACATTAAAATGTGATAATATAAGTTTATTCTTTTATAAGGTTTTTTCTATGAAACGAATAAGATTGACATATTTAGTTCTTACCGCACTTTTTGTGGCAATAGGTGTATTGCTTCCAATTGCTTTTCATTCAATCAATATGTTTGGAGCAATATTTTTACCGATGCACATCCCGGTCATACTGTGTGGTTTGATATGCGGTCCTTTGTTGGGGGTAGTTGCAGCAATAATGACACCCCTTCTAAGTTCGGTAATAACTGGTATGCCGGTGATTTATCCGGTAGCTGTCGCCATGATTTTTGAACTGGCAACCTATGCTGTTGTTGCAGGTGTCATGTTTCGTTTATTAAAAAAACTCAATATCATCCTTGCTTTGTATATTTCGCTTGTTTGCGCGATGCTTTTGGGCAGGGGGGTACTTGGTGTGGTGTCATATATACTATACGGGGTTTTAGGGAATGGCTATACATTTTCTGCTTTTATTGCATCTGCTTTCATAACTGCTTGGCCGGGAATTATAATTCAACTGGTGATAATACCATGGCTCTATATTTTCCTTAAAAAAGCAAAATTAATTAAAAATTATCAAGGGGGAAATCAATGATAAAAAGAATAAAAGATTTTTTTAGCAAGAACCCGTCTTTGTGGGAATTTGTAAAATACACTATTTTTTCATTACTAGCAGGCTGGACTGAACTGCTGATTTTCATGTTGCTAAATTATGTTCTGCCAAAAAATGGTATTAATAAAGAGATAAGTTGGTTTATTTTCGTTTACCCTACCGAGGCAGGAGGATTAGGGGCGTTGATTGCTTTTGTGATTTCTTCTGTCATAGGACAAGCGTTGAAATTTATTACTAACTTCAAAAAGACATTCAAGTCTACCAACAATATTCTGCTAAGCGCAATAGGTTTTGCTGTTATGGCAGTAATCATTGTAGTAGGACTTAACCTTTATGTTGGGGGCCTTCTTAATACCGCACTGTGCAAGGTCATCCCGAATGCTGATTTAGCTGGAACTATAGCAAAAGCAGTTTGCCAAATGGCAGGGTTCTTATTGGCCTTCCCAGTAAATAAGTTTATTTTAATGAGAAACAAGCCGGCGGATAAAGAACAAACGCAACCCAATCCTTAACGGTATAAAAATAATTCTGGAAAATCATTTATTGCTGGTTTTGAGAATAAAAACAAACTAAATATATACACAATTGGAGCGAGTTTATTCGCTCCTTTTTCGTGTGGATTGGTGGTAGGCAATAAGGATACTCGTAAGATATGAAAAATACCTTGATTTTCTCCAGATAATGCAATAAAAATGCAGTTGATGGAGCAAATATGGTAAAAACTACAAAAATGATTTTATATGAACCGATAGAATATAGAAATTCTGATAGTCCAATAGCAACAACAAACTCATCCACATTTGAGTTGAATTAGTAAAATGTAGAATTAATCCCAATAGAAAGTACTTGATAGTTGGATAAATATTATAGCGGAATTAGTCCAAGGGAGGGTCTTTAAGCCATAAAATTTATAAAAATACTCGGTTAATACATGAAAAATAAAATGGATTTTTTGATTATGTTTTGGTATAATAACAAAGGTATTTTTTGGGGTAAGGGGTATATTTATGGGACGATGGAAAATTCTTTTTTTATTAGTAATTATTGTGATGCTTGTTTCAATTATTTTTTGCGCTTGCGGTCCAGATAATGGCTCTCTAGAATTGGAAAATATTGATATTGAAGCGATTGATGTAGAGAATATACCAGTAGGAACATATGATGTTCCATACACCATTGAAAACATTAACGAGTATGTAAGCGAATTTGGCTTGACAGTTTTTGTCTCAGTAGTTGATGCCGATGAAAACAATATAGATGTTTCGGGGGACACTTTCACGGTAGAAGCAGGGGAGGTTTATACCGTTAATATTGTTATTATGCAAGGCGATGTAGTTGTCAAAAGCAAAACCATAACTGTTAAAGCAGTTGAGGCAAGTTTAGCGCTTGGGGCACCCGAAAATCTTGAGATATATGATTTGGATTATATATTATTCGACTCAGTAGATAACGCTACTTCCTATGACCTGGATATAAATGGCACTATTGTGAACATTACTAATAATATTTACGATATTAGTGCGCTATATGCCACCCCCGACGAATATACCGTAAAAGTTAAGGCAAAGGGAAATGGATATCTAGATTCTCCCTTTTCAGAACTTAGTTTTAGTACTGTAATAGAAAGCATTTCTCTTGTTGCTACTCCGCTTTCTTCCTATGTTGAGGGTGATTACGTAAATTATGATACCGTCATAATCCAAGCAAATTTTGAAGACCAACGTAACAGAGTAATACCTTTATCGAGTTGCATATTTTCCATACCACAAGGTGTTGCTCTTAGTCCTGAAGACACACTTATGGAAATAACACATCCTTCAAGCGGAAAAAGTATAAGTTATGCGATAAATGTTACTCCGTTAAACGATGCAATCTGGATAGTTACTTTTAACGGAGATGGCGGAACGAGAACAGGCGGAGGGGCCGAGATTCAAAGCATTAGTCATAACGATAGCGCAGAAGCACCAATATATACAAAAAAAGATTTTATTTTCTTAGGCTGGGATAGCGATTTTTCCGAGATTAAAGGAAATACAACAGTAACTGCGCAGTGGCTGAACACGACAATTGGCACAAATGGATTAGATTATATGGCAAGTTATGATAATCAATCATATAGTGTAGTGGGATATTGGGGAAGCTCGGAAATGGTCGTCATACCCCTAACGTATAATGGCTTTCCCGTAAGACATATAGGCAATAATGCATTTCTTAACAACAAAACAATAAAATCGATATATATCCCTTCAAGTGTACGCACTTTCGGTATTATGCCTTTCGTTGGTTGCACTGGGTTAAACGCATTCTATGTGAGCGATGACAGCGAATTTTTTAGTGTGACAGATGGAGTTCTATACAATAAGGTTGGAGATGAATTGCTACAATGTCCAGAGGGAAAAGAAGGAATTCTCAACATTCCTGACGGAGTAACGACCATAAGTTATAACGCAATGGCAAGTTGCATCAATCTTACAGATATAATAATTCCGGATTCGGTTTATGACATTTCCGATAGAGCTTTTTATAATACGGAGTGGTTGTCTAGTAAGCCGGATGGTGTTGTATATGCGGGCAAAGTTGTTTATTCCTACAAAGGAAATATGCCTCCTAATACAACCTTAGTTCTCAACTCCGATACACTAGGTATTGCCGGTTCGGCATTTGAGTCCCAGGAGAATTTGAATAGAGTTACTCTTGAGAATGGAACCCTTAAGGTTATAGGAAGTAACGCTTTCTATGGATGTGATAACCTTACTGATATTCTTATCCCAGATACTGTTATTAAAGTAGGCTCGGGCGCATTTCAGTATTGTACAAAACTTGAGAATATCTATATTCCCAGTACACTTATTAATATTGGAGGAAACGCGTTCAAAAATACTCTTTGGTATTCAAATCAGGGTGACGGGGTGGTTTACGCTGGCAAAGTTGCAATTGCAGTTAAGGGCGCTATGCCCGCAAGTATTGTGCTAGAAGAAGGAACCTTAGCAATAGGTGAAAGTGCATTCAGTCTTATCGATGGCAACAACGATCTAGTTAATATACATATTCCAAATTCAGTTATTAGTTTAGGGTCTATGGCATTTAATGGATGTCAGGCTCTTACTAAGGTATTTATACCTTTAAGCGTTATCAATATAGGAAGCTTTGCTTTCAATTATACACAATTGGAAATTTATGCAGAAGCTGAGGAAGAGCAAATTGGCTGGGCGCTTAACTGGAATCCCGATCCTAGACCCGTTATATATAACGCGATGACGCAGGCAAAGTTGTATTATTTTGAAACGGATGGTGGAAGCTCAGTAGATCCGATAAATGCAGTATTTTTAACCAAGTTTCCGACCTCTGAAAAGGAAGGGTATAACCTACACTCTTGGTATGACAGTGCTGAACTATCTGGAGAGCCGGTTAGTTTGCCTTATTACACAAAAACCGAATCTACATTATATGCTGAGTGGTATATAAAAGTATATAAAGTAGAATTCCTGCTACCAACGGGCTGGACTCATACTGGTGGAGGTTCGCTATTACAGAATATTGCTCACGGTAGCAATGCAACCGCGCCTATTGTTAACTCTGGAGACTATACATTTGTCTCGTGGTACAAGGATTTTTCTGGAGTGAAAGAAGACCTGGCTATAGCCCCAGTAAGGGCGAAACTTCAACTGAGCGATGACACATGGGCAAGATATACAACCCTTCTACCTGATGTTGTTGGTGCGGATCTTGAGATTGACTATGCGGATGGCAAAGGATTTACTCCTTTTGTAAGAGGTTCATATAGGAATATATATAGCAACTGCACGATACGTGCAAGAGCATCCTTTAATGGCGGAGATTACGTGAATCTACCAGATTTTGTCATAGATAATATTGATACTTCTAGACCTTCAACCCCATACATAGATTATTGGTACAATGAAAACATGGAAGATAGTTTAATCTTGACACTCTTCGGAGGAAATGCGAACGGAGCAAGCAATGTAACTCATAGTTATAGGCTTAATGGAGGAGATTGGGTATCTTTTACCGAAGACTTTAAAGACATTGTTGTAGATAATAATGTATTTATAGAATTTAAGACGGTTAATGAGGCTGAGACTTCATCTACAGTTGTCCGTAAGACAATAAAAATTGAAAAAGTCATTTATGAAGATAACCAAGGTTATCCTATCGAGAGATATGTTATTAACGAATACGAGTTGTTCCCTAATGATGAGTCTGTTAAGACTACAGCGCTCAAAGGTGGATATGATGATGTAAGTGATAGATACTTCGATTTCTACGAATATCCAAGAGGTGATAGTTACATAGGTTGTGGCGTAAAAGCGGCACAAATATTTGTGAGATGGTTCGGAATTGCTCTACCTCAGTCGATTGTTGCAGAAGAATACGTTGAGACAACAAATGTTGGGTGGCTGGACTCGTGGATATTCACTACTCCTGCACAATTAGAGGATGGTGTACAGGATATTCTGGATGATTCAGATTATGATCTTAGTTTAGTAAGAAGAAGCATTAACTCTACAGCTGGCGCAGTAACTTGGATTGAAAATCAACTTGCGGCAGGATATCCTGTGATTATTCTTGCAAACGATGGTGACCATTGGCAGGTAATAACCGAAGCAATAGTGAGTCGAGACAGACACGGCGATATTGAATATGCAATTTTCTTAACCCACGATAATGGCGGAAAGGAGTGGCGGACTTGGGGAAACATTGATTATTTCTTTGAGGATAATTGGTCTGCGGAGCTTGCACGTTTTATAGGGTACTCTTCATACAGAGATTGCATGATATCTGTTGATATGGGTGAGTAGTATCTTTATAAAAAAGATGGCAAAGTAATTCATTATGAGAAACTGATTTTGGGGTAAATAATCGCATCAGTGGCGAGAAGAGCTGAAGTTATAAATATTAAAGGAATCCAGATTGTAATAAAGACACTAAGAATTACGGGCACTGTTATACTATGTCTTATAAAAAGGAGATAATATGAGCAATTTAGTTACCCGTTATCCGTTTAATCCTATTTTAACGGCAAAAGATGTTCCATATCCTGCCACTCTTGTGTTTAATGCCGGAGTAATTAAATATAAAGATTTGTATTATATGTTGTTCAGAAATGATTATCAATTATCTCCACTAAGCAGGACATTGTTTGGAACAAGTTTAGGTTTAGCAATTAGCAGCGATGGAATAAAGTGGGAAGTAAAAAAAGATAAAGTTACAATAACAAACGATCAATCGATAAAGAGAATATATGACCCCAGACTTCAAGTAATTGAAGATTCTATCTATGTATGTTTTGCCGCAGATACAGCTCACGGCATAAGAGGCGGTATTGCAAAGACCATTGATTTTATTAATTTTGAAGTATTAAGTCTGAGTACTCCGGATAATAGAAATATGGTACTTTTTCCGGAGAAAATCCACGGTAAATATGTTAGGCTGGAAAGACCTTTTCCGGTATACTCCAGAGGTGGCAGAGACAGATTTGATATATGGTATTCTGATTCACCCGATATGAAATATTGGGGTAATTCACAGCTTGTTCTAGGGGTGGAGGATGTTCCCTTTTCAAATAATAAAATCGGACCCGCTGCTCCCCCAATTAAGACTGATAAAGGTTGGCTGACAACTTTTCACGGCGTATACTTAAACAAATTACGCAGAAAGAATGGCTGGGAGCACAAATGGCAGAAAATTTATTATGCGGGAATTATGCTGCTAGATCTAAATGACCCTAGCAAAGTAATTGGAATGTCAAGAAAGCCCTTATTATCTCCCGAGGCAGATTATGAAAAAAAAGGATTTCGTAATGATGTAATTTTTCCTTGCGGAATGATTTTAGAATCCGATAAAACAGTAAAGATTTATTACGGGGCAGCTGATACCGTTGTATCTTTAATGACTGCAAATTTAGATGATTTAATCAAGTTGTGTGTAAATTAACTTAAAGTCATACTGCTTAAATAAAATGGTCGGTATGTGTCAATTTATATAGTAATTTTCCTCTCTGGAGCAATGTCAAGCGAGTAGACAGTATTTATGAAAACAACCTCTCTGCAATAATCTACATGGCCATTTAGAACGCTGCACAGGCAGAAATGGAACGAAGCGGCAATTTGCGAAAACCAACAAAAAAGACACACGATGGGGGCTAGAGTATACGCTCCTTTTTCGTGTGGCTTGGTAGTAGGCAATAAGGATGCTCGTAAGAT
>CAYMPR010000044.1:0-7244 GCA_964392385.1 uncultured Christensenellaceae bacterium
ATGGCAGTGGATTTATCGCCAGTAATTAGGCCAGTACTTGAGGTAATAAATGCAATACTTTGGCCAGCTATTGCACTAATTGGTGCACTTGGCCCAATTTATTGCGTAATACTAGGCATAAAGATGGCAAAGTCCGATGAACAAAATTCAAGAGAGAAGGCAAAAAAAGATCTAATTGGGGCAATAGTTGGGTTTTTGATTATATTCGTTTTGATTGTTGCATTAAAAATCGCCCTGCCAATTCTACAAGGCTGGGTGGAAAGACAAATATAGTGGAAAATCGCTAAAGACCGGGAAAAGAGTTATTGATTGAAAGCAAAAATGCAGGGTTTTAGAGAGAGAAAAGATAAGAGTAGAGTTAGAAAGAGAAAAGATAAGATTAGAGAAAGATAGAAGGCAATGAAAGCAGAGTTTTATCAAATTACATACAAGTTAATGGCAAGCATATTTTCGCTTATTGATTTTTTAAGAGAAATAGTGGATGTACTATCTGGAAATGGTAGTGAAGACATGCTAGTAGGGTTTATAACCTCAAAGTCAGTAAGTAATGCCTTCTTAATTGTTCTACTTATTGGATTTGTTTTGCTTTTAGTCTTTACGATGATGGCAATTATTAAAAGTGAGACAGATAGGGAAAAGAAGAGTAAGGGTGAAATACTAGGTGCTTCGTTAAAGGGCTTTCTATCATTTCTTGTTATTCCTTTTATACTAATTGCAGGAGTCATGCTTTGTAGCGTAATTATGCAAGCAGTGGATCAAGGGATGAGTGGGATGAGATTTAATACACGAGGAACTATTGGGGTAGATTTACTACTTACTGTTGCTCACGACGCCTATTCATACGATGAAGCTTCAAGAGTAGGAATTGAAAAAGCAATCGAGATGGGGGAAATAAATTACTTAGATCCTTTAGTTATAGGTGGTTATTACGATTTAGAGAAGATAAACTACTTTGTTGGAATCTTTGGTGGGATTGTAATATTAGTAATGTTGTTTTTGGCGGCAATTGTATTTATACAGAAAATATTTGATGTGGTCTTGTTATATATCGTGTCTCCTATTCCAGTATCCTCTATCCCGCTTGATAATGGGGAGAGATTTTCAACATGGCGAGAACTTGTTATAGGTAAACTTGTTAGTGCGTATGGAATAATAATCTCTCTAAACCTCTTCTTTTTAATAGTTCCCGTTGCCTCAAGTAGCATCAGTTTTAATGACCCATTTAAAGATGGCTTAACAAAGGTCCTATTTATGATTGGGGGAACATTTGCAGTAACTAAAGCAAATATATTAATTGCCTCTCTTGCAGGTAAAAGTGCAGCTAGAGGAGAAATGTTTGATGTGATATCTAATATGAGAACAAGTAGAGCAATAGGATCTTCTATATCTCACAGTAGTGGAACTTTAGTTAGTGGACTGCTTGGTGGGAGATCATACTTTGATAATAAAAAGTCAGGTGGGAATATAAATGCTATATCTAAAATGTTTAGCCGTAAGGGAAGAGTAATTGAAACAAAAAGAGAAGGGAAGAAGATGTATTTTTTAAGGACTAAAGGAATATTAAAAGATTTAGTTTCTGGTGGACTAGTAAGAACTATAAAAGATGTGGCAGCTACAGCAAAAAAGAGTCTTAAAGGCTAAGGGAGTTAGCACCTTGCGCTCGATAAAATGATAATTGTAGAAAACGAGTTTTAAGGGGCTAAGATAAGTGTTTGGCTGGATTGATAAGTAGAGTAGAAAAACAATAAGAGGGTAAATATGGGATATATCCCTAAAAATAGCAAGATAAAGATAAAAATATATAAGTCATTTTCGGTAATGGACATTGTTGTAATTGGTGTATCGCTCCTCATAATTGCCTTAGTAGTTTCCTCAAAGGTGAATGGGAAATGGGCTATAGCGCTTTTTGTTGCAGGGGTTGCCTTTTCTTTGATGGTTCCATATGGTGAAGAGAGAATTTACGAAAAGATAGTATTGGGATTTAAATTTGTCGCTCGGCCCCATAGATATGGGAGTATCGGTGAAGAAAGTAAAGACAGGGGGTTAATGGACATAGAGCTACTTAGGGCATATGAGGATATAGAAGATGTTATTGTCAATAAAGATGGAAGTTTTGTGGCTGTAGTTGAAGTTATGCCAGTAAATTTTATGTTGATGGGGGAATATAGCCAAAGGGGATATATAAGTGCTTTTCAGGGAGTAGTAAATTCAGTAGGTCTAGGGGAAAGCATGTGCGTTTTTAAAAGGCCTGGGGTGATGGACTTTACTAGGCAAATTGAAGAAGAAGAAAATAGACTAGGTAATTTAGAAAAAGCATTTAGTAAGGGCGAATATAGAGAAGTTGAATACAAAAAGAGAAAAGAACTAATTGAGGAGAGAAAAGGGCTAATTATAGCATTAAAAGAAAGCAAAAGAGTAATTGAAGACAAGATATATATTGCTTTTGTATCCTCTGAAAGGGAAGGCGCACTTAATCTAGCAAGAGAAGCAATTTCAAAATTTGATGAAATTGGGATGAGTGTAAAAATGGTGAGTAATGATAGCTTGAGGGAAATTGTGGGAGAAACAGAAGGCGATGTGATATTTAAAGCAAAAAGCATGGAAGTATGTGGTATGCAAAGATCGTTTTTTTGTATCACTGCATTTCCTAGTGAGGTAGAAAATGGATGGCTTGCTAGCATCTTTAGTATTGAGGGCGCAAGAGTAATGTTTAGAATCAATCCTCTTGATAAGGTGGTTGCAAAAAAGAGAATTGATAAAAGTATATTAGAAGCTGAAGGAATTAGGGGTAATGGAAAAAGTAGCGCGCAAATAGAAGGGGATATTCATGCAGAAAGCTTAAAAGAACTCCTTTACGAAATAGCTGACGGAAAAGAGAAAGCATATGAGATAGAGATATTGATTTCTGTTGATGATGAGCAAAATTCTAAGATAAACCGAAAAGAAGTAAAAAGAAAGATACTCGAGATGGGGTTTTCTTCTTGCGAAATGACATTTTTAATAGATAAAGCTTACGAGGCATCATTAATTAGAAGGGCAGACTGTATATTCTTAGGCAATACTTTAACTAGTAATTTAATAGCAGAGTCGTTTCCTTTCGTGTCAGATAAGTTAATAGATGATAAGGGAGCGCTCATTGGCGAAAACAGTTACCCAGTATTTTTAGATCTCTTTAAAAGAGATATGAGTAGGGTAAATTCCAACATGGTAATAATTGGAAGGACGGGAAGCGGTAAATCATACGCTACCAAAAATATATTATCATCACTTCTTGGGGATTTAGTTAAGGTGTTTGTTCTTGATCCTGAAGGGGAATACTCAAAGTTAGTTAAAAATATGGGAGGAGTAGTATTAAATGTGTCATCGGACGCATCTGCAAGGATTAACCCATTTGAGATTATTAATTCTCTTCCAGATGAGCTTGATAAAAACGATTGTGACTATTATAACCACCTACAGTTTTTAGAAGAATTCATAAAAACTGCACTTCCTGGAGTTAGCTTAGAAATATTAGAAAGAATAAATCGACTAATAATGGAAATGTATAGATCCAAAGGATTTGATGAAAAAACAAATTTAAAGAATCTTAAGCCAGAGGATTATCCAACTTTTGATAGTTTAAGCGAATATATAGTTGAAAAGATTAAAGGGGCTCTAGATCCTCTAGAAAAAGCAAGGCTAATAGACGCATATAACACGTTATCAAAGTTTCGAGAAGGTGGAAGTATGTCTTCACTATGGAACGGAATTACAACATTTAATCCTAAAGGGCATCTAGTATCATATAACTTCCAAAGTTTACTTGCAGGGAAAAATACTGCTGCAACAAATGCAGAAATGTTGCTACTCCTTAAAACGATGGAAAACGAGATAATGAAGAACCGGGAAAACAATATTAAAAACCACTTAAACAATAAGCTTTGCGTAGTTATTGATGAGGCCCATGTCTTTATAGACCCTAAATATATGGCATCTTTAGACTTTATGTACTCTCTTGCAAAAAGGATCAGGAAATATGATGGGATGCTCATTATAATCACTCAAAACATTAAGGATTTTTCTCTTTCAGCTGAAACCAGTAGAAAAACCTCAGCAATAATCAACGCTTCGCAATATTCGCTAATATTTTCGCTAAATCCAGGAGACATTAGTGATCTATGTGAGCTGTATTCAAAAGCAGGGGAAATAACTGAGCTAGAAAGAGAGGGGATTGCAAAAAGTCCAAGAGGCAGAGCTCTTTTAGTAGCTGGACCAAATATGCATACGTTTTTTGATATTATTGCGACAAAAAAAGCAGAAAACAATTGGATGGAATAAATTTTGACATCTAGAATAAACACTAAAACAAAGATAAGCAAAAACCTTCAAAATCTACCGAAAAGGCGGAAAACAATTGGATGGAATAAATAGTGGCGGCTTGGCTTAAAAATAGTGATACGGTAAAGGAAATATATAGCTATGAATAATGAAAGCAAAAATGATGAGAAAATGGAGAAAAAAATGGAAAACAACAACAAATTAATTATGGATAAAGAAACGCTACAGCTTGCTGAAGAGGCAGATGAATTTCTAAAAGAAATGATAGCCTTTGGCGGATATGAAAAGCTAATTAAAGGCATGGTAAACCTAGGCGCATTTAGTTTACGAAATCAAGCATTAATACATAAGCAAAGGCCCGATAGTACGGAGCTGAAGGGAATGAGAGCATGGAACTACTTTGCTAGATATATAAATAGTGGTGAAAAGGGCATAGAATCTCTGTCCCCAGTCTTTGAAAACCATGAAAACAATCCCGACAAAAAGGGGCCAATTAAGCTTGGAGCATTAACTGGATTTAGAATCCATTACCTTTTTGATATCTCTCAAACTGAGGGAGCCCCATATCATTCGCCAAAATGCAATAAGGGTGAAGCAACAAAGTATTTTGATAAGATAGTTTTGGCGCTCGAAGAATCATTATCCTGGAGAACAAAGGAAGGGCTGGAAATAAAGCACTCATTAGATGATGTCCTTTTTCAAATGGAAAACCAAGGGTATTTAAATGATGATGAAAAGCTGGGATATCTTATATCCAGTGTCGGAGATAAAATGATTCGGAGAAAGATGGCATCTTCTAAATATTCAGGTATAAGTGAAACGGAAAATAAAGATATTAAGTACATCATGAAATCAGCCGTTTGCTATATAGCACTAAACCGACTAAATATCGAAACCGAAGAGCTTGAGATCCCAGATATATATAACTTATCAGACACCGATTATGAGGGGTTTAAGGAAAATCTAAACATAATAAGACAAATATCACAAACACTAGTTAATTCTGTAGAAACAGTAGTAGCACTTGCTAGGAAAGAAGAGCTTAAACGAAAGGCAGTAGATAGTTATGGAAAGATTAAGGCTTCTGGGAAAACACCATTTGATTCATATGAAGAGATAGATGAGCAGGAAGGAAAAGGTCCAAGGGTCGCGTAAAAAGTAGTGTTAATGAAAGAACGAAAAATACCATATTATTTAATAAAAAAACAAGAAAAATCAGAGCAAAATCGGTAAACAAAATAGTAATAAAAACAGGTGAAATCTTAGAGGGGAAAAGGATGGAAAAGAAACTTAAAGCAGTAGTAAAAGAACCAGGGAAAGAGGCAGAAGTTAAAGAGATAGAAATCAGTCTAAAAAGCTTACAGAAAATAGTAAATGGAATGATAGAAATAGTTGGGTTTCCGGGGCTTGAAAATGTCGATATTGTGTTAAACGAAGAAGGCAAATTAACGGGAGAAAAACCAAACATTTATTTGATCGAGTATGAAGATATATTGGTAGGAACATTTGCGGTAATTGGATATGATGAGGAAGAAGGAGATCACATTTCGTTAACCGAAGAGCAGACTAAAGTGGTGCTTGATTATGTGAAAGCTAATGATGTCGCTAATTACAAAGAGGAAGTAGAAATTTACAATAAGTATAATTCATTTATTATTTAATTGACAACCAAAGCACTAATTTGCATGGAGCAAGAAGAGGGAACGGTAAGGGGCATAAAGTGTCTCTTGGATGGATATCCATCTCATACGGGATATATACTATCAAAATATTATAACAACAAAGAAAGGGTTTCTAAACTAATATCTTACGGTGACATAATACATATAGACAGGAGAATATTTGCCGAGAGAGATTTGCCCGAAAAACACTCAATTTTAACGCCACATGATGATACGACCATTCGATATGCCGATGCATTTAACAAGCTTAATACTGCCCCATTTATAGTACCTATAGACTCATTGAGAGAAGTTCAAGATGCTGAATATATATATGTATTTAGTGAGCAGTTGAGTTGGAAATGCTATGGAAATAGTATGAATAAATACTTAGGCTTAGCTAAGGAAGCTGCACAAAACAACAACGACAAATACATAAGATATAAGCAAATGACGGTAGATAATATTTCGGAGAGTAATGAAGATTTTTGTTTGTAAGTTGGTATATTTTTACAGGAATAGACTTGTAAATTGGCATCTATAGATTTAGTAAATTTGATTAACTTGGTGAAGTAAAAAAGCTTGAAAATTACATATATATATTATGAGAAAACTACAGCAAAGAAATTGAAATATTAGGGCAAAACAAGATGGAATAATACATGAGAAAATTATTGAAAAATTAGGGAAAGAGAGAGGAAAAAACAAGACAAAAATAGTACTAAAAATTGGGAAAGAAATAGTAGGGAATTTATAAGATTGACTGGAGGAAAATATGTCAACAAGAAGTATGATTTTAATTGAACAAGAAAATGGAGAGTATCTAGGAATCTATTGTCATAGTGATGGATATTTAACGCATAATGGGGCAATGCTAATCGATCATTATAATCAAAGAGAGAAAGTAAAAGAATTAATAAGTCATGGCGATTTATCTTATCTATCGGAACGAATTAACCCCGATAGTAGTAGAGAGCATTCCTTTGATAGGCCACAAAGGGGAGTTTGCATATATTATGGGCGTGATAGGGGCGAAACCTCTACTGATGCAATTAACTTTAAATTAGAAGACTTGAGCGAAGATCCATGGATTGAATATACGTATATATTTGGGAAAGACAATCAGTGGAAGTATTTTGAGTATAATGGACTAGCAAATGGTTTAAAGGCTGTTAAGGAAGACTTGGATCAGATTTTTATAGACTGGGGATTTACTAGACCAGAGGGAGTCTATGGTTGGTACACAAAAAGCGATATTGCAAGGTT